>UQVG01000063.1 GCA_900544435.1 uncultured Erysipelotrichaceae bacterium
ATGTTGCTACATAAGGAATAAGTTTATAAACAACACTTGGGAAACCTAATGCTGATAAAAATGGAATTGCTGTATAAGTATATGCTAATGTCTTCATAATTCCAAAGAATAATGAAGCAGCAGCAATACGATATGGTTGCCAGTTACCAAAGATTAAGATTGCAAGAGCTAAGAATCCATAACCACCAACATCACTATTGAATACAGTTGAAATTGGGATGATATAAATAAGTCCACCTATACCACCTAAAAATCCAGATAATAGAACACCCATATAACGATATTTATAAACACTTACACCTGCAGCATCAGCAGCTTGAGGATTTTCACCACAAGCACGTAATCTCAATCCTGCTTTTGTTTTATTTAAGAAAATAACCGATAAAATCAAAATAACAATTCCAAGATAAGTTGTAATATAAGCACCTTTAAATAAGATAGGTCCTAAAATTGGAATTTGTGATAAAACAGGAATTTCATGAATTCTAAATGTATTTGAAAAAGGTACACTTGAATTTCCATTGAAAATCAATTTAGCTAAGAAAAGTCCTAACCCAGGAGCTAACATATTGATAGCAGTTCCTGAGATTGTTTGGTCAGCTTTTAAGTTGATAGCTGCAAAAGCATGTAATAAACTTAATAACATTCCAAATATTCCTGCCACAATTAAAGCTAAAATCAATAATACTTGTGGATTCATTGATGTATTTGCTGATTGCATTAAATAAATAAAATAAACTCCAACAAACGCCCCACCAATCATGATTCCTTCCAACGCGATATTAACAACTCCGCTTCGTTCACTAAACATTCCACCTAAAGCAACTACCAAAAGAGGAATTGTAAAGACTAATGTTTGATTTAAGACATTTAAAATAATATCCATTATTCTTGACCTCCTTCAATTGCAGTTTCTTTTTTATGCTTTTTCTTATCACGATTTTGTAAATATAAACGAATCATTAATGCAAACGAACTAAAATAAATGATTACAGCCGAAATAACATCAATAATTTCAACTGGAATATTACATGCTTGCATATAATTTCCACCAACATTAATATAAGATACAAATAATGCAGCTAAAATGCATCCAAGTGGGCTATTCATTCCAAGTAACGCAACCGGAATTCCATTAAATCCTTCTGGAAGTGTAACTTCGGCAGTTGTAAAGGCTCTACCTGTTCCACCAATATAAACAAGTCCACCACCAATACCTGAGAAAAATCCTGAAATAACCATTGATAAGATAACAATTTTCTTTTCAGACATTCCTGCATAACGACTTGCTTCTGGATTATAACCACATGCTTTTAATTCATAACCAAACGTTGTTTTATTTAAAATAATATAAGCAACTACACATAATGCAATGGCAATAATAATACCCCCATTAACATCCGATCCTGGGAAAATGTGATTTAATCCCATTTTAGGAACAGCAATCCTTGATGTTTGAGAACGAGCACCAGCCGAATCATAAATAAATGCTTTAACTCCTTCAATAACAAGATACATACCAATATAGTTAAACATAATACCAGAAATAACGATATTTACATTTCTATACGCTTTTAAAATTCCCGGAATCAATGCCCAAATTGCTCCAGCAAGTCCAGCAGCAATCAAACAAATAATCCATAGTAATGAATCAGGTACAGTTTGATAAAGAGTATTAGCTAAAAATAATGCCACGAATCCTCCAACTGTGTATTGACCAGTTGTTCCAATGTTAAAGTTACCACATTTAAATGCAAACGCAACAGATAACCCAGTCATCATAATTGGAATTGCTGAATAAAGGACTTGTCCAGTACTTCTTAATCCTTTATAAAATCCCCCAGACATCATAATTCCCATTGCTCTAAAAGCTTGAGATGGATTTGCTATTAAAATAACAATAAATCCAATAAGTAATCCAATTAATATTGCAAGTAAAGAAGCTATCAGATTTTGTTTTGATTCACTATTTTTCATATCCTTCACCTCGTTTACTTCCCGACATATAAAGTCCCAATTCTTTTTCATCAATTTGTTTTGGATCTAAATTAGCAACGATTTCACCTTCATACATTACTAAAATACGATCTGAAACATTCATGACTTCATCTAATTCTAATGAAACAAGTAAGACAGCTTTATTTTCATCTCTTTGTTTAACAAGTTGTTTATGAATAAACTCAATTGCACCAACGTCTAATCCACGTGTTGGTTGTACTGCAATTAATAAATCCGAATTAGATTCAACCTCTCTAGCAATAATTGCTTTTTGTTGATTTCCTCCTGACATTCCTCTCGTAATAGATTTTGCACCTTCACCAGAACGAACATCATACTGTTCAATTAACTTGTTCGCTGTTTCATACATTTTATCAAATTTAATAAAACCTTTATTTTGATATTTTGGATCAAAATAGCTTTTCAAAATAAAATTTTCAGCAAGATTATAATCTAGTACTAACCCATGTTTATGGCGATCTTCTGGAATATGAGCCATTCCCTTTAAAGAACGCGAACGAATACTTTCATGAGATAAATCTTCTCCATTTAATAAAATTTGTCCACTATTATGTTTAATAAGTCCTGATAAAGCATAAACAAGTTCAGTTTGTCCATTTCCATCAATACCCGCAATACATACGATTTCTCCTCGACGTACATTAAACGAAACATTATTTAAAATATTTTTAGAAGAATGCACTGGTTTATAACATAAATCTTTTACTTCAAGAACAGCTTCACCTATTTGAGGTTCATCTTTTTCTACAATAAAGTTAACTTTTCGTCCAACCATCAATTCTGATAATTTTTCAGCAGATGTAGATGCCACATCAACTGTACCAATATATTTACCTTTTCTTAATATTGTACAGCGATTAGCTACAGCTTTAATTTCATTTAACTTATGAGTAATGAAAATAATAGATTTACCTTCTTTTGCTAAATCTTTCATAATTATCATTAATTCATCAATTTCTTGTGGTGTCAATACTGCTGTAGGTTCATCAAAAATTAAGACATTGTTATCTCTAAATAACATTTTTAAAATTTCTACTCTTTGTTGCATACCTACGGTAATATCAGAAATTAAAGCATCTGGATCAACATTTAATTTATACTTTTGAGATAATTCAATAACTTTTTTTCTTGCAGCACTTTTTTGAATAAAAGTGTGTTTTGTTTCTTCAATACCTAAAATAATATTTTCGAGTACTGTAAAATTATGTACAAGTTTAAAATGTTGATGCACCATACCAATGTTATATTTATTGGCATCATTTGGATCATTAATTTCAACAGGTTCTCCATTAATTTTTATTTGTCCTTCATCTGGTTGATATAAACCAAACAAAATAGACATTAGCGTCGATTTTCCGGCACCATTTTCTCCTAACAATGCATGTATTTCACCTTGTTCAACTTGCAAGGTAACATTATCATTTGCCTTGATACCAGGAAACTCTTTCGTTATATTAAGCATTTCTATTGCATATGACATTAAGCTTCCCCCTTTTCGATACAATTATACATGAATTTATAAATATAGAAAAGAATTTTTGTTTTTTCATAACAAAAAAGCGCTAGATTACTCTAGCGCAATTAATCTTATTCAAAATGTACTGTTAAATTATCAAATGAAATACCTGAAGGATTTCCAGTTTTTTCATCAACATCAGCAGATGATTTTAATTCTAAAGAACCATCTTTAATTTTTTTATCAACAGCATCATGATCTGCTTTAGAGAAGTTCTTTAATAAACCTGGATAAACAATTCCACCAGTGTTTTTCAAAGTAACTGTTTTTCCACCTTGGAATTTATCATTTTTATAAGCAGTTAATGCTTCAATAGTAGCACCTTTTACATCTTTTAAAGCAGAAGTAATAACTGTATCAGATTCACCGCTTTGATCAGTGTCTACACCGATAGTATATTTACCAGCTTCTTGTCCAGCAGCGAAAATTGAGTTACAGATTTGTCCACCGCAAGAGAAAATAACTTCAGTTCCACCTGCATACCAAGATGAAGCTTTAGATTTGATATCTGGTGATTCAGAGAATGTTCCAGTATATGTATAGTTAACATCAACATTAACATTCATTTCTTTAGCAGCATCACTAGCACCTTGAAGATATCCTACACCATAGTTTTCTACAGCTGGTAAAGCCATACCACCCATGAAACCTAATTTAGTATATCCTTCTTTAACAGCAGCATATCCTGCAACATATCCAGATTCTTGTTCAGAGAATAAATAACTTACAGTGTTATCTCCAACTTTTGTTTCTCCACTACCATCTTTTTGTGGTTCAAAGTCGATTGTAACGAATTTTACATCAGGATATTTTTCTTGAGCTTGGTATAAAGCACCTGAGAAATTGAATCCTGGAGTTACAACAACTTTAGCTCCATTATCTACAGCATCATCAATTGTAGATAATAATCCAGCTTGATCAGTGTCTTTTGGTGCATAATATTTGTATGAAATATCATTTTTTTCACCAAATTCTTTAACACCTTCATAAGCAGATTGGTTGAATGATTTGTCAGTAACTGATCCAGAGTCAGTGATCATTGCGATTTCATAAGAATCATCGCCACCACTTGTACATCCAGTAGCACCAAAAATCATTCCTAAGCATAAAATACTTGCGAATAATTTTTTCATGTTCTTCTTCCTCCATTTAATTTTCCTATACCATTGTATCATTAAAAAAAACATTTGAAAACAACTAACATACTAAAAAACGGCAAAATGCCGTTTAGATTAGATATCTTCTTCACTATACCCTCGTACATACACTTCACGTGGTTTAGAACCAATTTGTGGTCCAATAATACCATCCGCTTCCAATTGATCAATAATTCTAGCAGCTTTATTATAACCTATTCTAAATTGTCTTTGTAAAAGTGAAGTACTTGCTTTTTGTGCTTGAATAACAAAAGCTCTGCACATTTCATATTCTTCATCTTCTTGTTCTTCTTTAGATGCAGCAACTGCTGAAATTGGTTTTACATTTGTATATCTTTCATCATATGACGCTTCTTGTTGCTTGGTTGTATAATAAGTGATTGCCTCTACCTCACTATCATCAACATACGCTCCTTGTACACGAACCGGTGAATTTGAACCCATTGGTAAAAAAAGCATATCCCCTTTTCCTAATAATTTTTCCGCTCCTGTACAATCAAGAATTGTTCTAGAATCAATACTTGAAGAAACAGCAAAAGCAATTCTTGAAGGAATATTTGCCTTAATAACTCCTGTGATTATATCTGTTGATGGTCTTTGTGTCGCAACAATTAAATGAATTCCTGCAGCACGTGCTAATTGTGCAATACGCATAATACAATCTTCAACATCCTTACTAGCAACCATCATTAAATCAGCAACTTCATCAAGAATAACTACAATATAAGGGAGTTTTTCTAATTGATGTTCTTTATCGTTTTCTTGATTTTTCTTTTCAACATATTGATTATATGTTTCAATTTTTCTAACATTTGCCCCTGCAAATAAATCATAACGTCTTTCCATTTCAGAAACAGTCTCTCTTAAAGTAGCAGCTGCTTTTTTAGGATCAGTTACAACTGGTGCTAATAAATGTGGTACACCATTATAATTAGATAATTCAACTTTTTTAGGATCAACTAAAATAAGTTTAACTTCATCTGGTTTTGCTCTCATCAATATACTACTAATAATTGTATTAACACATACTGATTTTCCAGACCCTGTTGCTCCTGCAATAAGTAAATGTGGCATCTTATTTAATTCAGCATAAATAACTTGACCATTGACATCCTTACCTAAAGGCACAACAAGTTTATTATCTTTATACTTTTCAGGCATATTTTTAAATACTTCTTTAAATGAAACCATCGATGATACTAAATTAGGTATTTCTACACCGACTGCTGGTTTACCAGGAATAGGCGCTTCAATACGTATATCTTTAGCTGCCAAAGCAAGCTTTATATCATCTTGCAAAGACATAATTTTATTAACTCTTGTTCCTGTTTCTAATTTTAATTCATATTTTGTAATTGAAGGTCCTATTGAAATATTATTAATAGAAGCATGTACACCAAATTCATTTAAGACAGCCGTAAGCCTCTCAGCACTTTCTACAGCATGGTTTTTATTTTCACCTTGTTTTTTATTAACCACATTATGTAAAAGAGAAAGTGGTGGCAAATGGTAATCACCTAATGGAGGATTCATCATATTTTCTTCAACTTGTGTGTGTTCTTTTTTTGTTTTTTCCTCTACAACTGTTTTTTCAACGGGTTCTTTATCTACAATGTCTAATTCTTGACGCTCATCGTTAAATGTAAAAGCTTGTGGCAAAGATGCATCCTCTTTAGCAATTTCTTCAAAAATAGTACTTGGTGTTTCATCATCTTCAAAAATTGCATCATCAAAAAAAGCAGTTTTGTTTTGTTTTTTCTTGAAAAAATTACCAAAATAATTAGAGTGTTGTTTTAAAGAATCTTTGGTTTTAGTAAAATTATTTTTTGCACGTTTTTGGATTTCTTTTTTATGCTCAAAATAAAATTTACTACCTAGTAAAATAAATCCTACTAAAACAATAAAAACTGCTGCTATAATAGTTCCCATATAATCAAACAACGCACTTAAGCAACCATATAAAATTGCTCCTAATAATCCTCCTCTATTTAAAGGAGATTGACTAAAATATGATTGAATTACTTTTATACCTTTAAGTGATGGCGTAGCAGAAATAAATAAAGTCAAACCAATAAAAAGTAAATAAAGCCCTACCGCTTTAGGCCCATTAAATTTAGGAAAATCCGCTTTAATAGCAATATATCCTAATAACAAAATACAAGCAAAATAGATAATTCCATTTAAATTACCAAATAAATACATAAAAATATAATTTAAGTGATCACCAATAAATCCTAATTGCATCGCCGCAATTATTATTAAAAAAACAAAGAAAAGACATGTAATTCTTAATTTTAATTCTTCACTTATTTGTTCTTGTTTACTTTTCTTTTTTCTCGCAGTTTTAGCCATCATATCACCTCTTTACATATCATATTTAAATAATAAAACAAAAGCAAGATATAACTTGCTTTTATAATTCGATAATAACCGGTAAAATTACAGGCCTTTTTCCAGTTTCTTTTATAATATATTTGTTAGATTTATCTTTAATATTTTGACGAACATCTCTAATATCTTCATCTGCATTATTTTTATATGTTTCTAATTCACTTTCAGCAATACTCATAATACCTTTAACAATATTCTCAGAATCTTTCAAGTAAATAAAACCTCTTGTTTGAACATCTGTATTAGCAACAATTTCTCTTGTTTTACCATCGATTGTCATACCAATAATAACAACCCCATCATTTTGTAATTGATTTCGATCATCAATAACTTTTACACCAACATCACCAATTCCTAATCCATCAATCATTACATCTTCAATTGTAATAGAATCACGATAATTTTGTAATTTACCATCTTTAAAAGTAATCATTTCTCCATTATCAACAATAGCAATATGATCATCATTTATATTCATTTTTTTAGCAACATCACTAGCTGCAATAAAATGTTGATATTCTCCTTTAATCGGCACAAAATATTTTGGATTTAAAATTTGAATTAACACTTTAATGTCTTCTTCACTTGCATGCATTGATTGTAATTCTTTATTTTTTATCACATGAATATGAGTATCTGTTTTATAAAGTTCATTAATAGCTCTATTAGCTATTTTTTCAGTTCCTGGTAAAACAGGTGATGCAACAATAAAAGTATCACTCTCTTGCAACTTAAGTTTGTCATCTCCGCCATCAATAATATCTAAAATATCATGATAAATTCGACGAGGACTACCACTTAATAAAACAACAAGCTTATCATTATTTCTATTTTTTTGAATATCATCACTATCTCCAATACAAGATGGATGAATATCTAAAATCGGTTTTTTCTTATTTTTAGCAATTCTCATTATAGAATTAGTATTGTCATATTTGTCTCTACCATAAAAACAAACTTTTCGATTATATTTTTTGGCTAATTGTGCAATTTCTTGAGTTCTAAAAGCATTTTGAGCATAACTTGAAATAATAATGCGACCTGGAGCATCTTCAAAAATACTTTCTATTTTAGCTGTCAATTTATGATGAGGAGATGTGTAACCATCATTTTTTGAATACGAAGATTCACAAAGTAAAGCCAAAACTCCTTTTTTACCAATTTCCATCATTTTTTGAATATTACATCTAAATCTTTCGGGTGCACCAAAATCAATAATGAATTCACTACTATAAACAATATAACCATCATCTGTTAAAAAAGCTAACCCAACACTGCCTGGAATTGAGTGTGTTATTGGAAAGAAATCAACTTCAACACCTGCTACCTTGATTGTCGCATTCATGTTCACTCTTTTAATTTTATATTTATAAGACACATGAGAATGTCTCATATATCTTTGTAATAACTGGTCAATTAAGTCTGCTGTAAGATCTGTTGTATAAATAGGAACATTTATTTCTTGTAATAAATAAGGAAGTGCTCCCATTACATCATCATGACCATGTGTAATAAATATTGCCTTAATTTTATCTTTATTATCTTTTAGATATTCAAAATTAGGGATAATAACATCTACACCTAATTTATCTACTTCTGGAAAACGGTATCCTGCATCAATAATAAACCAATTATCATTAATCTCTAAACAATACATACTTTTACCATTTTCAGCTTGCCCACCTATTGGCATTAATCTTATCATACTTTTTTTCATTATTTCCTCCTTAATTACATTTTCTTACACTCACTTTGATACTATTCTAACAAATAATTCATAAAAGAAAAAGTATCATTTCTCGTTCTTCATCAAAAATATTGGTTGAATTTGTTTATCAACAAGTGCATTGATCATAGTTTGAATAACTAAATCACTTCGTGCTATCAAGCTATTTGGTTTCTTAATGACATCATCTTGATACATTGGTACTAAATAAAAATGTTTTGTATTTAAAATCTTCATCATATTCATTCCACTTGTTGAAAGTAAATCATTACTACATAATCCTAAAATAATATTATGTTGATTTCTTAGAGTTGATTTAACTGCCATTGTTACTGCATTATCATTAATTCCATGCGCCATTTTAGCTAATGTATTGGCACTGCATGGATAAACTACCATTAAATCCAATGGTATTTGAGGACCAAAAATTTCTGCTTCAACAATGGAACTGATCACTTTTTTGTTAATTATCTTTTCAACTTGTTCAATAAACTGATTTGCCTTAAAAAAACGTGTATCATAACAATAAATATGCTCACTTACAAAAACATAAATGTCTACTGAATAAGTCTTTAATTCTTTTAAAAATTCTAAACAATTTTTCAATGAACAAAATGAGCCTGTAATTCCTATACCTATTTTCATCCCATTAAACATGTTTCATCACTCCATGAATATATTGAAACATTAATAGTGCAGATTCATATGGGAAATATAGTATTGGCACATTTCTTAACGATTGATAATGCTCACATTGAATCGTTTGTGCTAGATCATAGATTTGTTTATATTTTAATTTTTCATAATCGATTTTACAAATAGGAATTGTATTAATAATCAAATCATACGTTCCTGAAATAGTATTTATATCCATATGGTGATATAGCTTTTTAATTTCATCTATATCTTTATAATTTCTATTACAGATTGTTATATCATAATTATTTTTTAAAATATTTGCAAGTTGTTTTGCTAAATCACCATATCCTAAAATAAGTATATGATGATATTTTTGATGATCACTTATTATCTTTAAATACATTCCTATTGCTGTTAATGTATTATTTAAATGTCTAAAAGTATAATCTTGATTTATTATATATTTTGTATTTGAATTATTTAGAGAAAATGTATTATTCT
>UQVG01000064.1 GCA_900544435.1 uncultured Erysipelotrichaceae bacterium
AAATATTATTTCAAAATATAAAATTGAAATTATTGCTATTGGAAATGGAACTGCTTCAAGAGAATCAGAAGCCTTTATTGCTAAACTTATTCAAGAACATCATTTGAATGTAGAATTTGCTATTATTTCTGAAGCAGGTGCTTCTGTTTATTCAGCAAGTCAAATTGCTAAAGAAGAATTTCCAGATTATCATGTAGAAGAAAGATCTGCGGTTTCTATAGCAAGACGTTTACAAGATCCACTTGCAGAACTTGTTAAAATTGAACCTAAAGCAATTTCAGTTGGACAATATCAACATGATATTCCTGAAAAAGATTTAGAAGAACAATTGGATTTCGTTGTTGAAAAAACAGTTAATAATGTTGGTGTTGATATTAATACTGCTTCTAAATCATTACTTAAATATGTTGCAGGATTAAATGCTGGTGTAGCACAACAAATTGTTTTATATCGAAATGAACACGGAAAATTTCATAATCGAAATGAAATAAAAAATGTAAAAAAATTAGGAGCTAAAACATATACACAAGCAATTGGATTTTTACGTATTTTAGATGGTGACCATCCCTTAGATGCAACTGCTATTCATCCTGAAAACTATCAACAAGCCTTAGATTTATTAAATTTATGTCAATTATCATTAGCTGATTTAGGAACAGATGAACTTAAAGAAAAATTATTAAAAATTAATAAAAAAGAAGTTATAGAAACATTAAAAATTGACCAATATACATTAGATGACATTATTGATTGTTTAATTAAACCTAATCGTTCAATTAGAGATCAATACCAAACACCACTTCTAAAAAAAGATATTCTTCATATAGAAGATTTAAAACCAGGAATGGTTTTAGAAGGAACTGTTAGAAATGTTGTTGATTTTGGGGCTTTTGTTGATATTGGATTAAAAAATGATGGTTTAGTGCATATATCAAAAATGTCAAAACAAAGAATAAAACATCCATTAGATGTTTTAAGTATTGGGGATATTGTAGAAGTTAATGTCATAGATGTTGATTTAAATAAAAAAAGAGTTAGTTTAAGTATGATCTAGGTGATGATGTGTATAAAATATATACTTTGATATTATGTTTATGTCTTGTTGGATGTACACAAAAAAAAGATATCGAGGTATCAACTCAAAAAGAAAATTTTAGTTATGAAGAAGTTTCAAAAAATTTTTCAAAGTTACAATGTGGGGATATTGTAAACATTGAAAATAGTCATTATATTTCAAATATTGCGATTCCTGGTAGGTGGAAACATACACTTATTTATCTAGGAAGTTTAAGACAAGTTCAAGAATGTATAGATTCTTCTTTTCCGTATTATAAAAAAATCATGGAGATGTATAAAACTCAAAATGAAATTCTTGTTTTGGATGCGAATGTAGGTGGGGTACAATTACGTACTTTTGATCAGATGGCTAATTTAAAAAATGAATCTTATTTAAAAGCAATGACTTGTTTTCGCTTTTCAAAGGGCAATGATTTTATTAAAGAGTTTTTGAAAAATGCATTAGATTATTTAAATTATCCTTATGATTATCAAATGGACTTATCGAGTGATCAAGCATTATATTGTAGTGAGTTAGTAGCTTGTTCATTAAAAAAAATGAATATCACTATTTCTAAACAGACACAGGTCTTTAAATATCACATTATTTCACCAACAGATTTAATAGATGATTTAGTGGAACAAAATTTAGTGAAAAATGTTTTAATTTTAGAATAATGAGGTTGTCTAGATAAGCAATATGATGTAAAATAGTAGATAGATAAAAAGAAGGAGAAGAAGTGTTCATGGCTATTGGTATTGTAAAGAATTTTAACAAAGATAAAGGTTTCGGATTTATCAACATGGAAGGTGAAGAAAGAGATATTTTCTTCCACTATTCACAACTTGTTCAAGAAGGATTTAAAACAATTGATCCTGGACAAAAAGTTGAATTTGAATTAGTTGAAGGAGATCGCGGTCTTCAAGCACATCAAGTTGTTAAAATTACTGAATAAGGACAGTGTCCTTATTCTTTTGTTTTAAGGGGGTATTTTATGAATGATACAAAAAAGGGAATGCTATTTATTATGATGGCAGCATTCTTTTTTGCAAGTATGAATGTTTTTGTTAAGTTATCAGGTGATTTATCATCTATTCAAAAAAGTTTTTTTCGTAATTTAATTGCAGCACTTTTTGCATTTATTATTTTAATTAAAAGTAAAGAAGGTTTTACCTATCAAAAAAAAGATATACCGATGTTGCTTTTACGTTCTACTTTTGGAACGTTAGGTATCTTATGTAATTTTTATGCAGTAGATCATTTATTAGTAAGTGATGCATCTATGCTTAATAAGTTATCACCATTTTTTGTTATTATCTTTTCTTCATTATTTTTAAAAGAAAAAGCAAATACGATTCAAAAAATAACAGTTGTGATTGCTTTTATAGGAAGTTTATTTGTAATTAAACCTTCTATTCATTTTGTAAGTAATATCAATTCATTTATTGGAGTTTTAGGAGCGATGGGAGCAGGAATCGCTTATACATGTGTTAGAAAATTAGGACAACAAGGTGTAGCTGGAGCAAAAATTGTTTTCTTTTTTTCATGTTTTTCGTGTTTGTCTGTAGTCCCTTATTTGATCTTTCATTTTCAACCTATGACACTTCAACAAATTGGTTGTTTACTCATGGCAGGATTAATGGCTGCAGGAGGACAATTTTCAATTACGAATGCCTATACGTATGCACCTGCTAAAGAAATATCGATTTATGATTATACACAAGTTATTTTTGCAGCTCTACTTGGATTTTTCTTATTAAATCAAGTCCCTGATTTTTATAGTGTAATTGGTTATATAATTATCATTGGAGTTGCTTTTTGGAATTTTATGAAACAAAAAAGATGCGTTTAGTGACGCATCTTTTGTCCTAATTGGATACTTCTTGCAAGCCTAAAAGCAGCTTTATAAACATTTTCATTGGCATTTTCTAAAGCATTTTCTAAAGAACAGCAATGATCAATACAACTTTCAATCGTTGTAATACAATCATAAATATCACCAACATTTTCTCCAATAGAGCCAACAATGCAAACTGTGTCAACACCATATTTTTTTGCTCTTTGACTCACCCCAGTAGGTACTTTTCCATACATTGATTGATGATCAATACGTCCTTCACCACTAATAACAAGATCACATTCTTTAACGTATTCATCAAAATGAACAACGTCTAAAACAGTTTCAATTCCACTTTGTAGTTTAGCATTTAAAAACGTCATTAAACCAAATCCTAAACCACCAGCAGCCCCAGAACCAGCCTCTTCACTATAATCTTGATAGCCTTTTTTTATACATATTTCTACAAGATGTTTTAATCCTTGATCTAAAAATTGAATATCCTTTTCATTAGCTCCTTTTTGAGGGCCATAGATAGCACTGGCACCTGTTTTACCACAAAGTGGATTTGTTACATCACACATGACGATGATTTGTGTATCTTTTATTCGAGGATCAAGGCGATGAGTATCAATATCTTCAATGAAAGGTAAGTTTTCAGGAATAGGGTCTAAAACTTGGTGATTTTTATCTAAAAAACGAATTCCTAAATGATGAGCCATTCCAATCCCACCATCATTGGTAGCTGAACCGCCAATTCCAAGATAAATCTTTTGACAACGATGATCTAGTGCATCTTTAATAAGTTCACCAGTTCCTTTTGTATTTGCTTCTCTAATTTTCTTTTCTTTAACAAGAGGCAGTCCAGAAGCACTTGCCATTTCAATAATAGCTCCTTGACTAGTGATACCATAGCTTGCTTGAATAGGTTCTTGTAAAGCATTATGACAGTTAATTGTTATATATTGACCATTTAAGGATTCAACAATAGCTTGTGTTGTTCCTTCTCCTCCATCAGCCATTGATAGTATTTTAAAAGAAACATCTTCAAAAACTTCTTTAAATCCTTTTTGAATACTTTTAGATACTTCTAAAGAAGATAAACTTCCTTTATAAGAATCACTTGCAATTAATATTTTCATAGAAACCTCCTAAAGTGTAACATAACGATGAATGTGTAAATAATAAACAATAGCTTCCACTTCTTTGTTTGGAAACATTTGTTTCATAATCTTTTTATAATAATACATTTGACCTTGATGAAGTTCTTTTAAGAGTTCATCAGAACTATTTTTAGCTAATGTATCTGTCTTATAATCAATAATTGTTATTTTATCTTCATTAATACATAAAACGTCAAAAATACCATGAATAATTTGTTTATTTTCATTTAAAAATGAAAATTCTTTTTCTTTATAACAATATGAACTTTTTAACATCAATTGATAAACTTCACTTTCAATAAAGCTTTCTAAATGAACCTTATATTGATTTAAAAGAGTTCTCGCCTCTTCATTAAATAAAGATCTTTGTATAATATTTTGAAAACACTCTTCAAAATTTAATTCTTTATCCAAAGGATACAATTCCAAAAATAAATGAACAAGAGTTCCTCGATCAGTTGCTTTCATTGATGATTCATTTTCTTCATCATCTCTTTCAAAAAAACGATTTCCATCATCAATAATAGAAGTAACTGCTACTGTTTTATCAAAAGGTGCTTTGTTTTGATAATTAAATTGACTATTTTTTAAATAAAGTTCTTGATCATTATTTTCTATTTGATTTGTTGGATAGATATATTCATCAATTGTATGAACATCAATAATTGATGTATGAAATTTAGAATGACAGGTATTAAGTTGCATCTTGTTTTCTTGATAAAGTTTTAATTGTAAAGCGTTATTTTTTACTTGATCCAAATCATAATAATTTTTAATTTTTTCATCAAATAATGATAAATCAATACATTGTTGAATAAAATCAGGATGACGTATTAAAGCAAGCATGATCCAATTCAACATTTGATTTGATTTACGAATCGTTGCAGGTAAAAGATGACATGAAGCATCCAGAGCGTAATCAATGACTTGCTTTTGCCATTTTTCAATCATATTAATTTCTTTTAAACCACCCGTTAAAATCAACTTTTGAGATGCTCTTGTAAGAGCTACATAAAGAATACGCATTTCTTCATTAATAGTTTCATTATCAAGAACTGTTGAAAAGATACCACGTAAAGGATGTGGATATTCAATAAGGACATTTTGAAAATCTCCTAAATCTTGTTTTTGATGAGGATTTAAAATGATTCCTAAATTTTTATCTTGAATTAAAGGTGCTTTTCCATCAGCAAAATTAAATTGATGGTTCATTTGATTAACAATCACGATAGGAAACTCAAGACCCTTTGATTGATGAATCGTCATAAAAGTAACAGCATCACCATCACTTGAAAGGGTAGCAGGTTTATAATCAATTCCTAAAGTCATTGTTTGTTCAAATTTATGAACAATTTGATATAAAGAAAGTCCTTCATCTGTTTTCAACATTTCAATTAAGAGTTGAACATTGGCATAGCGTTGTTTACCATTATAAAGAGAACTGATAAATAGATCATATTCGTTTTCTTTAATAAATCTCTCTAAAACTTCATACACTGGATGATTTCTAGCAAATTCTTGCATTTCATGATAATAGTTTAAAAAATCAATAGCTTCTTGATCCGTTGCTTGTTTTAAAGATTCATACATTGACATATTTTCTATTTTATGAAGATAAAGCCAGTTTTCATCAAAGTGTGTTTTTTTATAATTTCCTTTAAGTAAAGAAATCAAAGCCAAATCATCTAAACAATTATCAAGTGCTTTTAAAAAGTAAACACAGTCTAAAATTTCATTGCTTTCAAAAAATCCTTTAGTAAGGACAATTAAATTAGGAATAGAAATAGCATCAAAAACTTTTTTATAAGTTATAAAATTTGCTACATTTCTCATTAAAACAACAACATCTTGATATTTTGCAAGACGATTTCCATTATAAAAATCAAGTTCAAGATGACCAACCATTTCATGAATCTTTTTACCAATCATTTTTGCTTCATATTCAATCATATCAACAGTTTCATCTTCTGGTTTTAAAACAAGCATGATTTCACTATCAAAACGTTTTTCTTGATCATAGCGTAACATAGCTTGTTGTAATTTTTCATCATTATCACATTTTTCTTTTCTTAAAAAGTCATAATTTAATTGAGCATGAGGATCCTTGTCATATTCAAGACCACCATAACGGCTATCCATAATTGCATTAAAGATATAATTGATACTATCTAAAACGATTTTATTTGAACGATAATTGAATTTTAAATCGATTCTTTGATTATTATCTTCAAGACCATAAGTGAGATATTTTTCATTAAAAATATCTAAATCAGCTTTTCTAAAACGATAAATCGATTGTTTCATATCTCCAACCATAAAGCGATTGATTTCAGGTTCTTGGAAACGAGAAATTAATAAAATCAAGTTTTCTTGAATTTCATTTGTATCTTGATATTCATCAATCATAATTTCATGAAATTGTTGGTAAAGAGTTTGGGCAACTCCTTGATTTTCACTTAATAATTGAAGGGTATATTGTTCCAAATCATTAAAATCTAAATAAGAAAGTGATTTTTTATAAGCTTGATAAGCTTCTTGAAATTCTTTAAGATATTTTAAATAGATTTCTAAATGGTGATAAGAGATTTTTAAGACTTCACTTAATTCTTCAATAGAAGAAGGCATACATTTTTGATAAGCTTTAATAAATGTATTTTTTGTTTGATCTAATAAAGATTTATAAGTTTCTTTAATAGAATCATCAACATCTTTATAACTAGCTGCGCGATGTTTTTCAATTTCTATTCCCATTGAAAAATATTTTCCTTGGTTAAAGCATTCTTTTAAATTTTGAAAATAACTTTCTAAAACAGTATGTGGTGCAGGTAATTTCTTTGTTTCTTCAAAGTAAAAACCTAAACCATATGTTTGACAATAATCTTCAAGCTTTAAATAACTATCATAGGCTTCTTGAAAAGCTTCTTGTAATATTTTTTTTAATGGTTTTTCAAAAGGTGTATCTTCAATTGTTTGATCATTGATGACACGATCATAAAGTTTTATTTTCACTTGATTTAAATAATCATCAAAATGATAAACAGTATGAGATAAATTATCTAATTGAAAAAGAATTTCTTTAAAAGAATTAAATTGATAACCTGTATAGTTTTCTTGATAAAAATCATAGAATTCCTTTTCTTGAACCCATTTTTCAAGACATTGATCTAAAATGTTTTCTTTAATTAAAGTAGGGTTTTCAAGAATTTCAAATTTAGAATCTAAATGAATTGTATAACCATATTGACTTAATAAATCACTACAAAAAGAATGAAAATTTGTAATATAAGCATCATTTAATAATAATTTTTGTTTTTCTAAATGTAATTTTAAAGAATCATCAACAACTTGAATTCTTTTATTTAAACTTTCTACTAATCTTTGTTTCATTTCTAAAGCAGCTGCTTTCGTAAAAGTTAAAACAAGTAAAGAATCTACATTTACATGATCATCTTCAATTAAAGACATCATACGATTAACAAGAATTTTTGTTTTTCCAGAACCAGCAGGTGCTGAAACTAAAATAGAACTTCCACGACTATAAACAGCGAGGTTTTGTTCATCATTTAAACTTTTATCTTTCTTCATTTTGACCTCCTAATTCAATTTGATGATCTTCATTATAGAAAATATCATAATTACAAATAGCTTTATAATGACAAAAACGACAAGGATTAATGTGCATATCAATATTTGGATTATCACTACGTGTTGGATAAATACGAATATCTCCAGTAATCATTTGTTGGTAAAGACTTTGAATGTGTAAAGTGATTTCTTGTAAAAGGCTATCCAATTCATCATGAGAAATAATTTTAGCATTACTATAAGGACTACCATTTTTTTTTAGCTTGACCTTGATAATATCACTCTCTTGTTCCATTTCATGATCAATTTCTAAATAAGTATCATCTACACTATAGCCATCCATTTTATAAAGTTTAAAGAAACTTTCAGGATCTTGTTTTTCTAAAATAGAAATCTCACTTTTTAACATTCTTTTCTTTGTATTAAAATACAAAACAGCGCCTTTATCGTAGTTTTTATTTTTAGATAACATTTCTAAATAAATCAACATTTGCATATTAAATCCTAAACGTGCTAGTTCTAAATTCAATTCTTTATTCGAAGATTTATAATCAATGACTTTTAAATAATTTTGATATAAATCTACACGATCAATAAAGCCTTTAAGTTCAATATCTTGAATCTTATCATAAACTCTTTCTTCACAAGCAGAGAGTTCAAATAAACCATGTTGCATCTGTTTTGCTAGAACAATAATTGTATTATATAAATCATCTTCAATCAGTTTTAAAAAGAATTGATTTTTTTTCAAAGTATATTTCTTTAACATATGAGTCTTTAAATAGTTTTGAATACTTAAATGAATATCTTCTTTTAAGGAATCAAAGTTTTTAGCTTGATAGTTATTGAAATAATGATGATTTTTTTCTAAAACATAATGAACTAAAGTACCGATTTCATTACTTTGTATTAAAGAATTATTTATAGAATCTACTTTTAACATATATTGTAGATAGTATTTATAAGGGCATTGGTTATAGACCTCTAATTTACTTGCTGAAAGAGGATTATGTTGATGATTGATATGCATTGGTAATACTTGATGATGGGATTGTTTGTAAACCAATAGATGATGATTTAAAACAGATAATGAATCATCTTGATGTCCTTTTAAATAATAATCTTCTTTTAATGAAGGATGAATAAGTATATGTTTTTTAAAAGCAGGAATTGTAAATAATTTTGTTAATTTTTGAATAATCGATGAAACAACTAAATCTCCACCATTTAAATCTCTTAATGCATAACTTAAAATGATTTTTTGATGGTGACAAGAAAAAAGATGTCTTAAAGTATTTTGATGTTTATTTAATGCATCATAGGTTGTAGGATACTTTAATGCAAGTGCTTCTTGATTTAAAAGTAAATTGGTATTTTTAAATTCTTGAGGAATAATTGTTTCATTTAAACCTAAACAATAAACATATTTTGTTTGTAAGAGTTCACTGTAAGGTTGATTGTAATTAAGTAAATAAAGACTGTCATAGCTTTCTTTAATAAAGTGTGTTTTTTTAGAAAACATTTCTTGAAGTAAGCTTAAATATTCTTTTAAAGAAAGAGGTTCAGTTCCTTCAAGGTTTAAACTTGAAAGTAAAGCATAAACAAGTTCATTTTTACAAAAAGAATGTTCAATAAAATCACTTAAAGATAAAGAATATGACGATAAATCATGACCTTGAATCTTTAAAACTGCTTTTTTTAATGCTAGATAATTTTCATCATCAATAAAACCTTGTAAAGTATATAAGTTTTTTAAATAAGATACATATTGATGATCTTGAAAATTTAATAAATATAAAGAACTGATAGCATCTAAAAGATATGTTTCATCTTTACTTAGGCAATATTGTAAAAGCATATTAACGACTTGAAAAGCTTGATTAGTGGTTGTTTCTTTTTGATTATACGCAAGGTTAAATTGATCTAAAATACGACAAAGATGACGATAATAATCATCATTTGGGTAATAGATCACAAAATCACGTAAAGTATTTTCCTTAAGTAATGTATTAATATCAAAAATAACTTGTTTGACTTCTTCTTGAATCGTTGATGCTTTTAAGATTTGATAAGGATGTTCAAAATCACTTTTTGTATGTGATGAATCAAATAAATGATTTGTGACGTAACCTGTATAATCAAGAATTTCATTTTCTTTTGTATCTTGATAAATAAAGACATGACCATATTGATCAAGCTTTTGAATAAGTGCTTGATTTTTAGGAATTGTTATTTGATTTGTTAGAAAATAATAATAATTATGGCATTTTTCATCAATAAGTGAATAAATAA
>UQVG01000065.1 GCA_900544435.1 uncultured Erysipelotrichaceae bacterium
ATTTTATTTTGCAGTTTTATTTTGTTTTTAGATGTATTCAGTTTGCGGTTTAACAATCTGACCTGATTGGTCATATTCAGTTATAAAGTTTCGTTGGTTATTTTTGTATTATTTTATGCCAGCGTTCATTTCCTTCAAGAAATCCGTAGGTTTCTTTATCTTGGAAGCAATTCAATAACTCTTGTTTTAGTTGCTCTAAAAATGTGCTGTTTGATTTTTTGAAATCCATGTGTTCATACAATGGGGAGGTTGAAAAACTGGTGATATCATCCAGTGTAGTAAGCATGACTTCCATGGTATCTAATATAGTATCAATATCCTTTTCAGCAGTTGCAAGATCCAGTCTACAGGATATTTCATGGTATTTACCCATTTCAAATAATTTTGCAAGTTCTTCCTGCTTGTCTGTAAAGAAATGTGCTTTATCAAAATTTTGTTCTTCTAAGTAGAGCATGTATAAACTGTTTAAAGTCATACTTAGAATCCCATATTCAGAAAACAAGATTTCTTCATAAAGTTTGTAAGCATCATCTGTTCGGTTTGTTTTGCTGTAAATAATACCTTGTTTTAATTTGCGCTGTGGATTTTGAGTAGAATAATACTGCAAATATTGTTCTGCTGTTTCGTATTGTTCGTTTCGAGAATAATACCCAAAGAGAGAATCGGCAGCACTGGTGCGAAGGGATTCTTCATCACTTTCCAATGCACGCTTATAACAGTTTAGGATATAGTCATCATAATCCATGGCATTTGGAATATCTTTTATCAAACGCTGTGCATCCAGAATGGTTGCCAGCTGCCAAATTAACATTAAGCAATTTGGATAGGATTCGATGATGGATTTTGCCCAACAGAAAACTTCATCATAAGTTTCCGTTTTCAGTTTCTGATCTGCTTCCATAACAATCGAAGCGATTTCTTCTTTTGTCAGATTTTCCTGAAACGAAAGAAGAGTATCAAGGGATATTCCCAGAAGTCGTGCGATTGGCGCAAGCAATGTGATGTCTGGATAAGAGTTTTCATTCTCCCATTTATTCACGGCAGGAGTTGTTACACCTAAACGATTTGCCATTTCTTCTTGTGTCATACCTTTTTCTTTTCTATATTTTCGGATGGTTTTTCCTATCTGCATGATTTAAAGCCTCCTTTGATTTATTAACATCGGCCGCTGTCTATAGTTCAATCATAACAAATTAAGATGAAATCAACAATTGAGCAGATGTTAATTAAAAAGAAATAAATTTAACTAATATTCAATACCCCAAACGTATAATGACAAAATGACAAAAATGATATCCTGTTATATCAACAAACTTTTCATCACTCTCTATGTTCAAGAATATCCACTTGTATTTTGCCATTTTTATCATTTCTGTCATTTACGATAAAGCCAAATCCATCTGTTCAAATGGATTCGTTATTGTATCGTCTATCGTTTCAAAATCGGATTCTTTTACCGAAGTATCTTTAAAATAATACACTCCGTCAGAGAATCGTTTGATCACAAATCCTTTGTCAGCCATATATTCCCAGAATCGAGACTTCCCATGTGGTGTTCGTCCATTGTCTTCGCAGTATTCTTCATACATTTTATACACATCACTGCGTTTCATTTTTTCTCCGCCTTTATGGCAGAGCATATCATCAGTAAAAGCTTTCACGCTGTCAGCTGAACGATAAAGATTAGCAATACATTCTTTGCTATGATCACTTTCAGCGAAATGATTATCTGCATATAACTGTTTCAACGCCAGCATTGCCATGTGAATGGCATAATCAGATTCCTGGCACATCTTTTCTTTTAGCTGAGAATCCTTTTGTTCTTCTGGAATTGTACGGTTGATATCTAGAACAAGCAGACGTCGGTAGTAGGCGTTTGTTTTATCATCCAGATTCAAAGGCATTTCATTTGCTGAGAATAACAGCTTTGCATAGCTGTTAAACTGTGTCGGGTCTTGTCCTTTCTTTTCATAAAGTAGAGTATCTTCCCCAACTGCTTTCTTGATGATATCAACACTTTCCATAGCGGTGCTTGGAATATCTGCACAGGCATTTAATAACTTTCCAAACAATCCGGTAGGATAAAATCTCTGGTTCAAATTTTGTAGTGACATACTGGAATAATTACCAGTTCCAACAATGTGCTGTATGAATGAGATGGCAATGGATTTACCGGTTCCACCTTTCCCTTTTATCATTAGGAATTTTTGAAAGCGAGTATCTGTAGTCATGCAATAACCAAGATACTGCCAGAAGGTCTGCTGGTCGGTTTTATCTGCAATAGAAAAATCCAGATACTTACGGATATGAGTTCCACCAGTAAGAACAGTTTCCGTTTGACCTGGATAAAAAGAAAAAGGTATTTGATTAATCATCAGATATTTCGTGTTATGTTCAATTAATTTCCACTCCAGCACATCAAAATATCCATTCTGGAAATTAACCCAATGAGATGGCTGATTGTTAAGGTCTGTAAATCGTTTCTGTACCTGCGATTGAGATACCAGAAGATTATAAATGCTCTGAATCGTAGTTGCTTTAATGGAATCACGATAGAGTAGCTTCTGAATATGGGATTTTAAGCGAATTCCATTAGCGTCTTCGTGATAGCAGCCATGTTCATAGATATAAGGTGTACTTCCGAGCATAAAAAAAGGAAACGTCTGTATTAGATAGTCCACAATCTCCATATCAAATACACCGATTCGTTTTCCTTGTTCGTTAAATCTATGAAATTTATTTAAATCTGGTTGGTTGGATGGTCGTCCCTCAAAGCGTTTAATAAAATTCGATATAATTGCCTTTAAATGGAGCAAATGCTCCATTTTTGCAAGGTATTCTTTCTCTTTAAATAGAATCCATCCCCTACGATAGGTTAGATAATTATTCTGGAAGTATTGCTCCAGAGAATCGTTTATCTTCTTGCTGGAGCAGGCAGGGACATAGATGTAGTCCATTTGGTATGTTCCGGTACAAGATATTTCGTCCATATATTCGATAAAACTGTCTACAGTATGATAAGCATCTTGTCCATTCATAAGAGTAATTGCAGGATATCCGGCACTGATAATGGCAAATGCCATATCCTGATTATCTACAAGAAACAGATATTTCTGTTCTGTGGTTTCTGGTTTTGTTTTCATATAGTGTTCTAAAAAGTTTTTATTCAATGTAAATCCCTCCTAACATGAAGAAAGACGCTCCAATCAAGGAACGCCCTTTGATAAAAGTTTTATAAATTGTTATAAAATGGCTGAGTGTAGGGCATTTGCCTTAGTCAGACCATCAATCCAGTTACATATAATAACAATAGATTCAAGATTTACATGGATTTGTGAACAACACCAGGTCTACCAGCAATTGAATAAGCGATATAACCAGCTAACATTGGACACATGAAGCCAATTGCAGCTCCACCTATCGTATTAATATTTGCCCAAAAGGCATTTGTAACTTCCATCCCATTTGCGCCAGCTTTACCTGTAGCTAAGGCAAATGCGATACAGACACCACCAACAGTAACTGCTGGAATCATGTATGATACGCCAGTCATGACATGATTTTTTAATTCTTTAAAAAATTCTTTCATCGTCTTTCCCTCTCTTCTAAATTTTTTTTGACAACTTTATTTTTATTTATTTCACGTGCGATAAAGCATCGTTAATAACACCTTCTGGATCAGAGATACATTTAGCAACATTTTCACGAACAACCAATTTATCATCAAAACGGTCCATTCCTTCAATACCAATTTCTACTGCTAAAATAACTACATCTGCTTCCTTGATTTCTTTTTTACTTAATTCATTTTCAATACCAATAGAACCTTGTGTTTCAATATGACAAACATGTCCTAATTCTTTTGCTTTTTTTTCTAATGCTTCTTGTGCCATATAAGTATGAGCAATACCTGTAGGACAAGCTGTAACTCCAACGATTTTCATTTTTTACTCTTCCCTTCTAAATTGTTATTTGTGATAAGATATCGAATACTTCTTTTTCATCTTTAGCTTCAATTAATGATTTTCTAAATTCATCATCAATCAATTTTCTTGAAATATTAGCTAAGATTTTCATATGAATCTTATCTTTATTATGTTCTGGAACACCAATCATAAATATTATTCTTACTGAATTTTGATCCCATATAATTGGATCTTTCACTCTACCAAATACCACAAATGGATCTTTCACTGTATCGCTTTGACCATGAGGTATAGCTACCTCATAACCTAAAGCTGTTGAATATTCTTTTTCTCTTTTTAATACAGCATCGATATATTCTTGTTGGTTTTCAAGTCTCCCTTGATCGAATGCTTTTTTGGCTAGAGTAGAAATAATTGTTTCTTTATCTCCTGTTAAATCTAGTAAGATAAGATCTTTATCAATCACCATTTTCTATCCCTCCGTTCCTTACACCTATATATTAGCAAAGCCCTCTGTTCTTGAATATAACAAAGAATTGCAAAAAAACATGCAACTCTTGGTATACTATTTTTGCAAAAAAATTGCACATAAACCTGTACAAAAAAAGACTTCACTATTCAGCGAAGCCTTCTTCTAATAATTCTTTTTCAATCTTTTCTTCCTCAACACCATTTGTAGAAGAAAATAAAACTCTAAATAAATATCTCGCCATTGGTCCTACAATAAACAGTTGAACAGGTAAAGCCATCATAAAATTACGACAATATGTTATCAAATAATGAGGAATAAATTGACTATCAAAACCATAACCATGATATACACCTAAAATACTAGCAAGTGCCACTTGACTAATAACCGTAAATACTTGAATCATTAAAACAATAACAATTCCTCGATCTGTTGGCTGCACAACTTTAAAAGCAAAATACTTAGCAACTTTACTTGAAATAAAATAAGCACATAAAAAAATAATCACAAACTCGATCCACATACTTTTTAAAGCAATAAAAAAAGTACTATTGGTTAAAGATGATGTTGCAAGTACTGTATTGTAAAGTGTCATTACATAAACCATCATCCAAGCTGTAATAGCTGTAAAAACAATAGCTTCAAATCTTGTTTTGGGCATTTTTAATTCTTTTTTCATAAATTTCCTCCTAAAAAAATAAATGCCACCTTCGCTCTCTGACAGTAGCAAGGTGACATTTAGTGTCTAGGTGTATTTTAGAGATATTTTATTTTAAAGACAAGAAAAAATATTTTTCTTGTGCATCTATCACAAAAAACAATCAAACTTTATTTATGCTCTATGCACAACTGTGCTTTTTTTAATTGTTTCTTCAAAGAGATGATCTTTATTATTTTATAAACCAAAATTCCTAAAATAATCAAGCATAAACAACTTAATTGATTATATCCACCCCAATAATACTCATCAGTATTTCTAACAGGATAAATATCAATTTCCATACAGATCCAAATAAGTGTTAATACTCCTCCTGATAAATAATGCCAAAATAATTTATTTTCTATTTTCTCTTTCGTCATCATCTTTCTCCTTTATTTTAAATCTTCCAATTTATGAATTATTTCTTGGGAAATAATTTGTTAAAAAGGAATTGTATTATTATACTGATTCATTTTTACAAACTAAAACAACATAACAAATAATAAAAAACTTATTATCAAAATAACTATTTTTTCTATTTTATACTCTTCTATCAATGGATTATGTGAAAATTAATTTTTTTAATTATTTTGTTTTATTTATTCAATAAAATAGTTCATAATAACCATGTCGGAAGTGTAGTGTTTGTATAGAGATTGAGCATCCTTGATGGATGCTCATCTTTTTTATACTATTTTAATAACCATGATCCACATGTTTCCATTCACCCTGTTTATTTCTTACAAGTAACCAAATCCAATCTTTATAAGTACTATTAGGATTTAAAGAACCATCTCCACCACTTCCATCAACATCAAATGTTGATGTTAAAACAATAGCTTCATCTCCACCATATTGTTGTAGTATTTCTTTAAAATAATTTTCATTATCTCCCGCATAATAAATTTCTTTTAATGTACAACCTTTAAAATTTTCATTAAAATAATCAATAACTGTATTAATTGCTGAAGTAATATCATCATAGCTATAAATATTTGAAGTGACTTCTTTTTCTACAATATCATTTTCTTCTCTTCTTTCTATACGAACAAGCATATTGATATCTGTTTGAATAACATATTGATAAGAATCATCAATATATGCTTTATAGTTTCCTCCACTATAATGACTAGGAAGGATGACTTCTGTAAGAGGAAGTTGTTGATTCATCAAAATATCTTGTGCATGTTTAATAATTTCTATTGGGTCTTTTTCAAGAGTTGATGTAATACTATCTGTAAAACCATATTCTTTTGAAACATATTGAATGATTTTGTTATTTTTATCATAACTAACATCAAGTCTTAAGGTTGGTTCATCTTTATCATTACTGAAATTAAAATAATTTTCTTTTTTATCTTCATAAACATAACCATTTTTCATCAATTCATCTATAACTTCTTGAGGAAGGAGTTCTTTTAATTCTTTGATTGTTTCTGATTCACTTAAAGTACTAAAACGTAAGTATTTATGTTTTGATTGCTTTAATTCAGTATTGATTTCTGTACGTTTTGCTTTTCTTTTTTTAACAAACATTTGTCCTTTTTGATTAAAAGAAAGTTCTACTTCAAAAAGTTTACTTGCTTTAGATTTATAGTTCACTTCAATTCTAAAATTATCAGAAATATCTTTCATCTTAGAGTTAAAAAGATAGTCTTCTGGTTTCCAAATAACTTTTAAGCCTTTTTTTGTATGATAATATTTTTTATAAAGATCATAAGAAATCGTAGTATCACTTTGATAGACTTTTCCACCTAGATGAATCTCTAAAGGATTTCCTCCTTGAACAATACGAATTGATTCAATTTCATCACTTTGTACATCTACTGTAAAATAACTCGTTGTAAGATATCCATCTAAATAATATTTTCCATCATAATTTTTTAAATCTAATTGCGATTGTTTAAAATCTGTTTTTTTAGAAAAATACTTTTCTTCATATTTCTTTTTCAATTGCACTTTATCCATTATATCTACCTGATCATGAATTAAATAATAATCCATCGGTGTTGCTTGAGTAGTAATAGAATTATAGGTTTGATTATAAGCAAGAATTTCAAATGTATCTTTTGTTTCTTTGTTTTGAATACCTAATACAAATAAAAGAACTACACAAGAAATAATCAAAATAGGTTTATAGTAATGATGTTTTTTTATAGGAATTTGTTGAAGAAGATTTTCATCAACTTGAATTTCATCATAATAATTTTTAAATGATTTATTTTTCATCAGCCTCTATCTCCTTTCTTAATTGATTTCTTGCTCGGTTTAATAAAACACGAACATTATTTTCTTTGATATGTAATAATTCCGCCATTTCTTTTGTTGAATATCCTTCATAATAAAATAAATAAAGAACTGCATTATACTTTTTAGAAAGCTTATTTAAATAAGGGGTCAAATCAATTTCTTGCTTTTCAAAAATATAAGTTTGTTCATCGATTTCATCTACTTTATTATGCCAAAAAGACTTCAAAGATGTTTTACTACAATTAAGTGTTACCCTTATAAACCAAGCTTTTTCATGTTCTAAAGATTCAAAAACTGGTTTTCTTTTCATATAGCGATACATCACATTTTGAAAGATATCATCTGCTTGATCTTTTTGATGACATTGACTAAAAGCTAAACGATAGACCAGTTCTTTTTCTCGTTGAATCACTTCTTCCATACAAAAACCTCCTTTCATTAGTAATACTTTTTAAAGGTATCATATGTTACAAAAATTATAACATTTTTATAAAAAAATACCTTGGCATTACCAAGGTAAGTGATCTATATTAAGTTTTTCATAATTTATATTTTGACTTTGATAATAGTCAATTTGATGATTCTCATTATCAAGGATTTTAATGATATTATTTTTAAGTATGACAATCGTTACTTTTATATCATCTTTTTGACTCATAATATAAAATTCATATTGTTTTTCTTGATTATCTTGATCAATATAAGAAACTACAGGATTAAATGTAAGTTCCGTTTTAATTGTTTTAATCTTTTTAAAATCATTAATATTTAAATAATCACAAAATTGAATAACTTTCTTTTGTGTCAAACCACCCGAATACATAACCACTAACGAAGCAGGTTCACGATAAGCTAAAGCCAATTGGTCACCTACATAATAATCACTACATAATCTTTGAATGATATTATTATAATTATTTTCATATTTTTGTTGTTTTTGGACTTTATACGTACCAATGAGTGTAATTGCAAAAATAAAACAAACAATACTGATGATAAAAATATCTTTTCTTTTTTTCTTTCTTTTTTGAATAATATATTCATTGCTTTGAAGGAGTTCTTCATAGTCTAATTTTAAAACAGATGTTATTTCAGCAAGTAAGGTAATATCAGGATAACCTCTTCCTGTTTCCCATTTACTAATTGTTTTGTTGCTGACATTTAGTAAATCCGCAAGTTGACTTTGAGTGTATCCTTTTTTAAGTCTTGCATTTTTTATTGTTCTAGCAAATCTATCATTATCCATAATACCACCTCCTACTTTAACTATACATGAACCTCATTAAAATAGAAAGGAAATGACTATCTACCAATTGTAGACATGTTTAGAAATGTTTCCAATTTGGAAACATTTTTAATTTTATAGATAAATACTTCTATAATGCACGTTGAGGTGGTTAAAATGAAAAAAAGAAGAATAAATAGTGAGATATTGTATTTAATTGCAATATTAGTTTTATCATTTTCAATAGACTTAATGACTATTGCAAACATGGGGTTATCTGCTATAAATGGACCCGCTTATATTTTAAGTGAAAAAGTTTATTCACTTACTTATGGTCAAGCAGAATATATTGTTGAAGGGATTATCTTTATCATTTTTTGTATTTTAATGAAGAAATTTAAAATGACATATTTGAGTTCTTTTATCACAGGTGTTTTATATGCAACAATGGCAGATATTTGGAAAATAGTTATTCCTTTCTTTCAAACTCAAAATGAAATATGTTTTCAATTGCGTATTGTTTATTTTTTTATCGGTTTTATACTTTCAGCAATGGCTGTCGCTATGTTTTATAAAACTTATTTATATCCTCAAATCTATGATTTTTTTGTTCAAGAAATATCAAAAAAATATCATATTACTTTAAAAATATTTAAAACATGCTTTGATTGTACATTCCTTATTTTATCTTTTATCATGTCTTTATTCTTATTTCATGGAATTGTTGGTATTGGTATAGAAACTATTCTTGTTGCTTTGTTTAATGGAACATTCATTAGTTTTTTCAAAAAACTTCTTGATAAACATTTTATATGTATTCCAAAATTCACCAAACTTGCTGAATATTTAAAGCTATAAAAAAGACTATAAAGAAAACCTAAAAGCTAGGTTTCTTTATAGTCTTTTTATTCAGTAATCATACCTTTATAGTTCATTCCATAAAGTTTAGCAAAACGACTCATTGTATATTCACCAGCTGCTAATTGTTCTTTAGTAGGCGCATATCCTTGGAAGACAAAATACATATCTTTTCCTTGTAATAAGCTTTCATCTACATAACCATAGAAACGATCTAAAACATTACGAATTGCTCCTGACATACTATGCCAATAAAGTGGTGAACCAATAACAATTGTATCTGCTTGTTTCATTTGTTCAATAACTTCATCTAATTGATCATCTTCAAAATTTTGACCATAGCTATAGATTTTATAATCAACTAAGTTTAATGTTTTAAATTCTTGATCTTTTAAGAATTTTTTAGTAAGTCTTACTGTATTACCATTTTTATTAGGACTTCCATTAATAAATAAAATACTCATTTTTTATACCTCCCGATAACTT
>UQVG01000066.1 GCA_900544435.1 uncultured Erysipelotrichaceae bacterium
AATAATCACTATAAACTAACGAAATAATATAATTAGAATCATCTGCTTTTACAATTTGATAATAAACTGTTTGATTTTGCATTTTGACCTTTTCTTGTAACTTCTTTTTATTTTTTTTAACCATTTTATATAGATCATTTTGAAAAACATAATCTAATATTTGATATTTTTTAGCAGAAATATTTTGTGCTGTTGTAAGTGTATCTTCATTAATGTTATAAGTAAAATGATAAATTTGTTTATCTGAGCCTGCATAATCAGGAGAAAAATCATATGAGTAAAAATCATTTTGTGAACGTGTCAATACATCATACATTTCATTATCAATAACATGTGTTAAGTTGTTATCGATAAGAGGTAACAAAATAGCTAAAACTCCTATCGCAATAATTGAAAAAATAATAACAAGTTGTTTTTGTAGAGAATATTTTGTAAGCATTAGTCTAAACGATATCCAAATCCATAAATCGTACGAATATTAATTTCTGGCATTTTCTTACGTAATCTTCTAAGTGTATCATCGACAACTCGATCACTACCAAAATAATTTTCGTCCCATACTTTTGATAAAACTTGTTCTCTTGAAATAGCCAATCCTTTGTTATTTAAAAAGTAAACAAGTAAATCATATTCTTTTGTTGTTAAAATGATTTCATTATTGTTATAGAATACTCTTCTCTTTTCTAAATCAATATCATAACCATCTATTTGGATTTTAGATGGATTATCATATGCACGTTTTAATAAATTATTAATTCTTAAAATAACTTCTTTAATATTAAAAGGTTTAGTAATATAGTCATCTGAACCTTTTTCTAAGCCAATAATACGATCAAATTCCTGATCTCTTGCTGACATAAATATAATTGGCATCTTAGGCTTACTTGCTTTTATTTCATTAAACAATTCAAAGCCACTTGCCTTATCTAACATAATATCTATAAGCCATAGATGTACATCATCATCTTTATGAAGTAAAGCTTCATCATAAGTATAAAACGAGCAAACACTATAGCCTTCTTTTTCTAAATAAGTTCTTACTAGATCATTTAGATTTTTTTCATCATCTATAATATTAATTTTAAACAACATCTTATTCACCTCATTTTTATCCTATTCTATTATGACCTATTATAGATAAAATATTGCCATAATCTATGGCAATATTTTGTGATAATATGTGATTTTATCTTTCAATAACAAATCCGCGTTCTTTCATTTTAGCAATGATATAATCTACAGATTGTAAACATTTTTCATTTGTATCAGCTTCAACCATGACACGTACAACCGGTTCAGTTCCTGATTCACGAACAAGAACACGTCCTTCATCACCTAATTTATCTTCAACTTCTTTAATGGCTTTTTGTACTTCTACATCATTTTGAGCTTCTTTTTTGTCTTTTACATAAACATTTTTCATTAATTGTGGATAGATTGTTACAGGTTCAACTAATTGAGCCAATGTTTTTTTACTTTCAATAACTGCTTCCATGATTTTTAAAGATGTTAAAATACCATCTCCTGTTGTTGCATGTTTAGAGAAAATAATATGTCCTGATTGTTCTCCACCAATACAGTGACCATTTTTCACCATATTTTCATTAACATATTTATCTCCTACAGCAGTTTTTTCATATTTAATACCTTCTTTATCTAAAGCTTTATACAATCCTAAGTTAGACATAACTGTTGTAACAATTGTATCATTAGATAATTCCCCATGTTCTTTTAAATATTTACCACAAACATAAAGGATTAAATCACCATCAATAACTCTTCCAAATTCATCAACAGCTAAACAACGATCAGCATCTCCATCATAAGCAAATCCAATATCTAATCCTTTTGCTTTTACTAACTCTTGTAAAGATTCGATATGTGTAGATCCACAGTTTGTATTAATATTTAAACCATCTGGTTCACTATGAATAACATATGTTTTAGCTCCTAAAGCATCAAATACACTTTTAGCAAGATTAGAACTTGCTCCATTTGCACAATCTAATCCAACTCGAATATTTTTAAATGCACGTGTAGGAATTGACATTAAATATCCTAAATATCTATTTCTTCCTACTGAATAATCTGTAGCACATCCGATTCCATCTTTTGTAGCTAGAGGAATTTCATCAATTTCCCCATCAATATATTGTTCAATTAAGCCTTCAACTTTGGCATCCATTTTATGTCCATTACAATCTAAAACTTTAATTCCATTATCATAATATGGATTATGTGATGCTGAAATCATAATTCCACAATCAAATCCATCTGTTCTTGTAATATAAGCAACACTAGGTGTTGTTGTAACATGCATTAAAGACACATCTGCACCACTTGCTGTAAGTCCAGCAACAAGAGCATATTCTAACATATAAGAACTTCTTCTTGTGTCTTTTCCAATAACGACTTGTGCATGATCTTTGTTTCTTCCAAAGTACCATCCAATATATCTCCCTACTTTATAAGCATGTTCAACAGTTAAATCTTTATTAGCTTCACCTCTAAAGCCATCAGTTCCAAAATATTTTCCCATCTTTAATCACTCCTATTTCTTTATATTAATACGAATTTGTTCATCACTATCTAAACGATACGTTAAAGTTTCGTCACTTAATTCTACTTCTATTTTTACATTATGTCGACCCTTTTTTAATCCTACAACATCTACATAAACTTTAATGTCATCATTTGTAAGCGCATTAATACGATCACTTGTTCCAATCACTGTTAAATTACAAGTATCACTAGACATAGAAATATTACTTTCTTTACCATTTTTAATATGAATTGGAATATCTGTAAATTGTCTTTGTTCCGAAGGAATAAGGGTAATCGTACCATCAACTTTAGTAAATGACATTTTATTAACACCCGAAACACTCAATAATTTTAAATCTTTAAATGTACGTCCTTCTTCTAAATCACTTACATCTACTTTAACTTTAATATTATCAATACTCTTTAATTTACTTTCATCGCCATAAATCTTTACTTTATCTTTTGAAAAAGTCATTTGATCGATTGCATATCCATTTGCAACATTTCCTGTATATTCAGGAACAAGTGGTACTGTTTTACTATAATTAGAAAGTGAACAATCCACTTTAACCGTTGAAGGAATAACACTGACATTTAAAGCTTTTCCACTACGATCAAATGCTTTTACTTTACATTCTTGAGTAAATGAATCAGTTACTCCATTTAAATCAATAATTGCTTCAACTGAATAAACATTATCAATATTATCTTGAGAACCTCTTACCTCTACTTCACTATGTTCTATATTATCTACAGAAACAGAATGTTTATCTTTTAAGCTTTCTTCATTTTTAAAACGATATCCTAAACTGAATGTTTTGGTTACTTTTTGTGAAACTGTTACCGTTACTGTTTGTGGTACAATTAAGACTTCTAAATCATTAGAAAAATTTCTTGATTTTAATTCTACCGTTTGTTCACCTTCACCTATTCCTGAAAAATCTGCATATATTTCATAATTTTTCATTAATTTCGTATTATAAATATCAATAGATGGCCCAACAAGTCCTACACTTACTGTCTCTGGCATTCCTGCAACAACAAAATCATCTTGTAAATTTTCTATTTTAACAGGCACTTGTTGAATGTAATCTCCTGAATTTGGAGTAGAAAATACATTTTCAAAATTACCACCATTAACTGTAAATAGTAAAATCGTTGCTAAAATAAATGATAATATTTTTAATGATAACGCTGATTGTAACATTCTATCTAGCGTTGAATTAATAAAATTCATAATTTTAATAGCACCATTTACAAAAGCTCTACTTTTAGAATTTATTTCTTCATTTATAGATTGTGGTGTTATATGTTTTTCTTCTGTTTTTGGTTTATCTTTTTCTTTTGAAATAAAATTCAAGAAAAAATCAGTTGTTGAATCTCGATGTTCTTGATTATTTTTACTCATCTTTATCACCTTCTTCATCTTCTGATTTAAACCAACCTAACTCATTGACCAAACTTGCTCTTAACTCTTTTCTTGGTATTTTAATAAGTTCTCCTTTAATAGCAAAGGAAATCGTTCCTGTTTCTTCAGAAACAACAACTGTCAATGAATCAGTAATTTCACTTATCCCAATAGCAGCTCGATGTCTTGCTCCATAAATAGGAGAAAGATCTTTTTGAGTTGGTGGGAAAAAGGCTGCAGCACAAACAACTCGATCATCTTTAATAATAACTGCTCCATCATGTAAAGGTGTTCCTTCCCAAAAGATTGTATTAAATAATTCTGACTTAATATCAGCGTTGATTTTAGTACCAGTATTAATATAGTCTATCAAAGATTGCCCCCTTTCAAAAGTAATTAAAGCACCTGTTTGTGTTTCAGATAATTTTGTTACTGAATCAACAATTTCATCTAATAAATGTTCTTTTTGATCATTAGATAAACGTTCCATATGATAATCTCTTTTTGTTTGCCCCATTTTTTCAAGCAACGAACGAATTTCTGGTTGAAAGATCACAATTACAGCAATAATTCCCCATGTTAAAATCGTATCAACTAAATAAGACATTGTTGAAAGTCCTAAAATACTTGTTACTAATTTAATTAACAAAATAATCAGAACTCCTTTAAATAACTGCATTGTTCTCATATTTTGTTTGAACATACTAATTCCTAAATATAAAACATACCACACTAATAATAAATCAATAACTGTACGAATAATGTTTAAAATTAATGATAGATTAACTTCTATTCCTGCTATCATTTTATCCCCTACTTTCTTTACACATATTATACTTGATGTTTTATATTTTATAAAGAAAAGATAGATTTTTATTCAAAACCTATCTTCTCTTCTTTATTATTAACAAATCTTTAAATTCTTCAATATTAACTTCTTGACCCTGTTCTTTCTTTTTCAATGCTTCTAAAACATCTTGATATCTTTTTTTCGTAAGGGGATTCGTCATCATACAAATAATAGATAAAAGCAAACATGCACATGTTACACCTATAAATAAAAGAGCAATGCCATGTTGTGTCGCTAAACTTTGTGTTGCTAATTGACCATTATAACCAATTTTATCCATACAATTTCCTAAAATACTTACCCCAATGGCTGCTGCTATTTTTTGTGAAACAGTAGCCATTGAATAAAAAATACCATCTTTTCTAACATTATTTATCAAACAATCAACTTCTACACAATCACTAATCATTGCATAAATCACTTGATACAATGCATTAAGTCCAACTACTAAAATACTTGTCATGATAATAGGACCAATAGCTGATTTTGGTTTTAAGATAAATAGAGGAAATACAATCATACATACAAACCAAATTCCCATCGAAATACACCAAGCTTTGGCTTTAGAATATTTGATAGACCATTTATTAATAGGAAACACCCAAAACAAAGCAACAATCCACATAATAATATTGACCATCGATACTTGCATATTATTTAATTGTAAATTATATGTAAGGTAATAAACTAATACACCTAAAAATACAGCTTGTGCTAAAATAGCAAAAATAAATGCTGCTGTTAAATGTAAAAAAGCTTTATTTCTTAATGGTCCATTTAATAAATCCTTAAAAGTTACTTTTTCTTTAATGATGACTTCTTGATTTTCATAACCTTTAGAAACTTTCCAACCAATTAAAATACTGATTGTACAAATAAAGCCAAAAATAGCAAAACAAACAGACCAAGCATTCTTTATACTTCCTACAAAAGGAGCTAAAAAAGAAGTATATGCCATGATGCCACTTCCTAAAGCAACACCTACTATAGCCCAAAATGTTCTAATAGTGGCTAATCGACTTCTTGTATCATAATCATTTGTAACTTCACCACTTAAAGAAGTATAAGGAATATCTATTAATGTTTGAAATGTATAAAATAAAATGGCAACAACAATAAAATAAATCTTTTGTGTGGTTTCTACAAAATTCCATGATGTAAATAAAAGCCATGTAACAATTCCAAAAGGAATAGCAAAAGCAATTAAAAATGGTCTTCTTCGTCCTTTTTGAGGATCTCTTGCATCAGAAATCATGCCTACTAAAGGATCTGTAATGGCATCCCAAACAGTCCCAATAGTCATAATAAAACCTGCAAAGCTTCCTGAAAGTCCTACAACATCTGTAAAGAAATATAAACCGTAAGTTGTAAACATTGTAAATGTAAACAATGTTGCAAGACCAGGTAAGCCATACAAATACATTTGTTTTTTAGTCATCTTTTTCATCTGCCATACCAGCTATCTTATAAGTATAAGGTTTAAAATATGGTAATAAGCGATCAATAACTGGTCCATAAACAAAAACTGCAATAAGTGTTCCTATTCCCCAAGAAGCTCCCATGAAAACTCCCAAAGCAAATAAAATACAATAGGAAACTGATAAACCTATACCATAACTTTTATGTAATAAATCAGCCATTGCAAAAGCAAAATATCACTTGATTGATATCCAAGACCAATAGGAATATAGTATGCTAGAGTAAGGATAATGATTAAAGATCCAGCAATAATACAACCTACTTTTAAACCAAATGACATCGCATCTACAGGTGGTAATATTGGTGCTAAAAAATCTAACCAAACATTTTCAAATGGACCTATTAAAAAGCACCAAGCTAATGTTCCTAAATGTACTAAATCTCTTCTAATAATTAAAAATACAAAGAAAACAATTCCTTCAAAAACAAGTGCTGCTGTTCCTAATTGAACATGAAAAACATTAGATAGTCCTATTTCAAAAGTAGTAAGAGGATCGCTTCCCCATTCTGGTGAAACAAGTAAAGCGACCCCTAAAGCACAAAAGAAAATAGAAGGAATAATTGCAAGTAATCTACGTGTATATCCTAAAATAGTCTTTTTATCCATCATTAATCCTCCCACTCAACAGCAATTGCTCTTACTGGTGAACCATCACAACCTACAACTTTCATTGGAATAGCAATAATATAAGGATTTTCAAAATCAATTTGATCAAAATAAGCCCAGTTTTCTCCAATCATTAAGCGTTTTTCAGAAAATAAATCATGAACTGGGAATTCTGTTCCACCTGTTTGATCAGCATTAATTGTATCAATTCCAATAAATCTAACACCTTGTTCTACTAAATAATGAGCAACTTCTCCATTAACATAAGGATGATGGAAAAATTCTTCTGTTCCTCTTTTTTTATACCAATTTGTATTAAATAAAACAATTTTACCAGGTGTAATTTGTTCTTTATAAGGTTCAATATCTTCCATTGTAATTGCTTCTTCAGCTTTTTTATCAGTAACTCTTACAATAACAGCATCTCCTAAAAAGAAATCTAATTCCATTTGATCAATTGTTGCTCCTTCATTAGAAAAATGATAAGGGGCATCTACGTGTGAACCTGTTTGTGTTCCCATTACTAATGTTGATAAATTATAACCTTCGTTTTCTAAAGTTGTTGCTACAGTAACTGATGGTTCAGGATCTCCTGGATAAATTGGTGTATCAGCTGTAAATTCCCATGATAAATCAACAATTTTTTTAATCTTATGCATTTTCTTTTTCTCCTTCATCTTTATAAGCTTTTTTTAATAATTCTAAATAATCTTCTTTATGAATTTCTCTTGCATTATCATTTGATAAAACATTATCTGCTGATCTTTGAGCAATTGCTTCAAACTTATCTTCAGTAATTCCTTTTATTTCTTTAATTGTAGGAATATTTAATCTTCTATTTAAATCTTTTACATATTGAACAGCACTAGATGCATACTCTTGATCATTCATGCCATTTCTTTCAATACCTAAAGCATCTGCAATATCTACAAATCTATCTAAACATGCAGGAATATTATATTCCATAATATAAGGTAAAAATAAAGAATTAGCGACACCATGTGGTGTATCAAACCATGCACCAACTGTTTCAGCAAAGGCATGAACAGCACCAACATTAGAGCTAATAAATGACATACCTCCTATTGTACTTGCTATCATCATATTTCTTCTTGCTTCTTTATCATGACCATTTACATAAGCCTTTTCTAAATTTTGAGCAATTAATGAAATTCCTTTTAAAGCAAGTGCATCTGTAATTGGTTGATGAACTTTAACTGTGTAAGCTTCTATACAATGTGTTAAAGCATCCACTCCACAAGATGCTGTAAGTGATTGTGGCAAATCCAAAGTAATTGTTGGATCACAAATTGCAAGTGTTGGAATCATATGAATAGGATCTCCAACTGTCATTTTATACATTCTTGCTGTATCTGTAATAACTGCACACCATGTAACTTCACTTCCTGTTCCAGCAGTTGAAGGAATACAAATAAGTGGTAAAATTGAATGTTCTAATTCTACATCTCCCCATTCAACAGTTGTTTTTCCGTTTGTAACAATTGCAGCAACTGCTTTTGCTTGGTCCATTGCTGAACCTCCACCTAAAGCAATGATGGCATCTACCTTTTCTTCAATAGCAATTTTTGCCATTGCATCGCAATCTTCAGCTCTTGGATTAGGTTTTACATTCGTTTCTAATAAATATTCAATTCCTGCTTTTTCTAAACTTTCTTTTAATACTTGATAATGAGCTGATTTAGATAAAAAATCATCTGTAACAATCAACACCTTTTTAAATCCTAATGTTTTTACTTCATTCCCTGTTTCATTTAAAACACCATATCCTTCAACAATACGTGTTCCATGAAAAAAATTATTGACTTCTAACATATTTTCCTCCCGTTTCTTAACTACAAGTTTATTTTATGCTATATTGTAACTATACAATCAAGTGTTATTTGTGAATTTTTTAATTTAGGAAGGAATTGGCTAAAAAATGGATAATATTTATGTTTCACCAACAGAATTTGCAAGTATTTCAGGAGTGAGTCGTCAAACTTTGATTTTTTATGAAAAGAAAGGTATCTTTTTACCTGCGTATAAAAATGAAAAAGGCTATAGATTTTATTTAATGTCCCAATTAGACATTATAGCTACTATACAGTCTCTTCAAAAAATAGGACTTTCTTTAGAAGAAATCAAAGATTATATTGAACATCGTAATGCTCAAAGTACGTATGAATTATTTTCTAATAAGATTAATACTTTAAAAGAAATTATTACTACCTATCATAAAATGATCAATATGATGGAAACAAAATGTCAACTTATTACCAAAGCTAATCAAATATTGACAGATATGGTATATATCGAATATCGAGATGAGATTAAAATTATTAAAAGTGATTATATTCCTTTCAATAGTAAAGAAATCAATCAATATAAAATTTTAGGAGAACATATTAAATATAGAAAAAAACAAAACCATTCCTTAGGACATGCTATTAGTGGAATGGTTGAATGGAAAAAAATGTTAAAGTCAAAAAGAAAGAAAACATTTTATCAATATTATTACACAATTTTAGATAATCAACTAGAAGATGAAAATTATGATATTATACCTTCTGGTAATTATTTAGTTATTTATCATAAAGGAACTTATGAAACATCTTATCAATCCTATCATCTTTTTTTAGATTATGCTAAAAAAAATCATCTAGTATTAGATGACATTGCTTATGATGAAAGTTTAATTGATGAACTCACTGAAGCAAATCCACAAAATTATATTACACAAATTAGTGTCAAATTTAAAAAAGAGCTCAAATGAGCTCTTTTTTAATTTTTACTTTCATTTTCACCAACAAAAAGGTATAATCTTTTTATTATTCAAAAGGAGCAACGTATGAAGAAAAGTTTTATC
>UQVG01000067.1 GCA_900544435.1 uncultured Erysipelotrichaceae bacterium
CTATTCTATCAAATTATGTTTTATGTAAATTTAAAATTTTTAAAGAAGAAGGTGTTTGCCATGGATAAAATAAGCGTTATTGTTCCTTGTTTTAATGAAGAAGATGTTTTACCACTATTTTATAAAGAAGTGACTCATGTTTTAGAAAGCATTGAAAATATTGACTATGAGATACTTTTTATCAATGATGGTAGTCATGATCATAGTGAAGATATTTTAAAATTGTTAGCTCATAAAAATCCTCATTGTTTCTATTATTCTTTTTCTCGTAATTTTGGAAAAGAAGCAGCTATGTATGCTGGACTTGAAAATGCAAGTGGTGATTATGTTGTTATTATGGATGCAGATTTACAACATCCCCCTTATTTATTAAAAGAAATGTATCATTCATTAAAAGACGAAGAATATGATTGTTGTGCTGGTAAACGTGTCGATCGTACTGGTGAAGGAAAATTAAGAAACTTTTTATCACATAGTTTTTATAAAGTTATTCAAAAACTTACAAAAATGGATATGGATGATGGAGCTGGTGATTTTAGAATGATGACTCGACAAATGGTCAATGCTATTTTAGAGTTAAAAGAATATAATCGTTATATGAAAGGTTTGTTTTCTTTTGTAGGATTTAATACAAAATGGATTGAATTTCATAATGTTGAACGTCCTGCTGGTAAAAGTAAATGGAATTTAACAAGTTTATTTTCTTATGCTTTTAAAGGTATTTTCTCATTTTCATCAACACCTATTACAATTGCAGGAGTTATTGGTAGTATTTTAATAGGAATTTCTTGTATTATTTCATTATATTCTATTTTCTTTCATCATGTTTCATATCTTACAAGTTTAGTTTTATTTTTAAGTGGTTTACAACTTATCTTTGTTTCTATCTTAGGTCAATATTGTTCATCATGTTATTTTGAAACAAAACAAAGACCTATTTACATTATTAAAAACACAAATAATATTCATAAAAAAATGGGATAAATGAAAAGGATTGTTATCTATATAGATTCAATCCTTTTTTCACCATAATCTTTAATATTCAACTCTTGAAAAGACAAACAACTTTCTTTATAGCCTTCAGCTGAATACTTCTTTATCAAATTACTTTCTTCTTTTGTTAAGTGTATAGTTTTTCCATGATTATTGATTTTTCTTTGATAAACAGCTAACAACATTTCTTTCTCTTCTTTAGAAAACTCATACTCTAAAACCCACCACTCTATAGCTTTCTCTATTTCCATAAATTCCACAGAAATAATATCTCCACCATTTTTTAAAAAATCATCAATTTGATCAACAGATCTTATTATTTTATCTTGCCAAAATGCAGTTGTAATCACTGGTTGTAAATGACCATTTACATTTTCAAGCAAATACTGCAACGTCTCATTCTTAGCTAATTTTAATATACTCATAGGTGCCTTTTTAAAATAGTGTAAATAAGATATATTTTTATTCAATCGTTCACTATTTTCATTTCTAAACGCTGCTACACATATATCCTTTTCAAAGGTAATCGTTCCTCGCGTTCCTTCGTTATTTTGGATATTATAATTTATTCCATCCCATGAACGTTCATAGGATATTTCTGGATATTTTGCTACAGCAATTGCATGTGCAATAGTAGCTAATATACATCCTTTTTCTAATTCTTCTTTGCTTTTTTCATTCATTTTCCAATAACATCCTCTACTTATTTTTTCGATTATCTATTCGATAATTATATGTTATTCATTTTTTATTTCACAATAAAAGAAAAGGATTGTTTATATGAACAATCCCAATCTTAAATTTTATAATCTAATTATTTTTAACGATTATATTTTCTTTTTCTTAAAACCATAATTCCTAAACCAGCCACTAGAAGCATACCCATCATTGCTATAATTGGTGTATTATCTCCTGTTTTTGTTGATTCAACAACTTGACCAGTAATTGTTTCTTGTCCATCATTTGAAGATGATGGTTGATTACTAGATGATGAATCATTTGGGTTTGATGGTTTTGTATCATCTGGATGAGATGGATCAACATCTGTTTTTACTTTCTTTACAATAACTTCTCTTGTAAATTCAACTTCATTACCAAGAGCATCTACTACTCTATAAACCACTTGATAAGTTCCAGCTTTACTTGTATCAACATCATTACTTACAACTGTAAGTTTTTCTGTGATATCTGTACCATCAACATCATAAGCTTTAACATCAGCTAATGGATCAAATTTATCACCTACCATAAATTCTTTAGAATCAATAACAAGTTTTGCTTTTTCAACAACTGTAATTGTAAATGTTTTACTTGCTTCATTACCAGCTTCATCACTTACAGTTACTGTAATTGTATAAGTTCCTGCTTGATGACAATCATAATCACCACTCATTGTTAATTTATCTGATAAATCACCATCTACATCATCTATTGCTTTTAAAGCTAATAAATCTTTAATATCAGTTTCATCATCTACATAAATAATAGCATCATTACCACTAATTTCTGGAGCTGTAACATCTTGTTTTCCTTTAAATGTTAATTGAACATGACGATAATTGAATCCATCAATATCATCATAAATACGAATAAATTGTTTACCAGCTTCTAGTCTTACTTCGATTGTATCGCTATCTTGGTAATTAGCCCATCCACCAGTATTTTTTAAAGTAACTTCACCTAATTGAGTAGTTGTATTACCATCAACTTTCATAATAATAGCTTTTGTATCACTACCACAATTATGACTATAATTTACTTTTAAATCATATAAACCAGCTGTTTTAACATCAACATAATAATCTTGATAAGTACCTGCTGCACCAAAACCAATATTTTTAGTTGAAGAACCTTCAATTGCCCAACCAACTTCTTTTGAACCATCAACAACTTGATCAGCAGTAATTGTTGTCACTTCATCTTTTTTATCTTTGATTTCAACTGCATCTGTTAATTTTTTAATTTGTAAGTTTGTTAATTCAAAGCTTGTATTATTTACTTCAAGTCTTAATGTTTGTTTACCAGCTTTTAAGTTTAGCATTTGTGCATAGCCTTGAGCATTTCCCCAATATTTACCAAAAGAAACACTACCTAAATTATCTGTTGCTAATCCTAAACCACCACTTAATTTCAAACCATTTGTAACAGCTTCACTATCTTTAACTTTATAAGTTAAAACATAGTTTCCTTCTTCTTCAACATTTAAGAAGAAATCTAAGTAATCTCCTTTAGCACCATTTACTAAAGTACCTTTTTTACGATAAGCATCACTTTCATTTAACTTCACTGCTTCATCTTTTACATCAATACATTCAGGTAAACGATCAGTTTTTAATAATTTAATATTTGAAACTAAATCTAAATCACCATCACTATAACCACTTGGCTTAACAGCAATTGTTCCTGCAAGATCATCGTAATTTGTATTTGTACGTTCTATTGTAACAGTTGCTGTTGTACCATCTTTACTTACTTCAATTTTACTTACTTTAATATATTGAGCAATTTCTTCACTTAAAGTTAAATCACTTGCTTTTATTTTTTGATTAAATTTACCACCTGTAATCTTTAAATCAAATGTATTGCTATCAAAATCAAGATCACCAATATCTTCTAAGCTTTCTTCATCATCAACTGCTTCAATGATTGTTTGATCACTTAATAAATAATCTTTATCTCCTACTTCTTTAGCATCAATTTCAATATTTAAAGTACGATTACTATCGTAATCTATAACTTCTTGTCCTTTTAAAGTAATTGTTGCTTCTGTATCACTTACTTTATCTAAATCAAAATCAATTCCTTGAGGTAAATCAATATGCCAATTATCTTTATTTAATTGTTCATTAAATTTTCCATTATTTAAATGAACAATAATCTTTTGACCATCTAATTTTCCTTCTTTTAATAAATCATTTTCTAATTGAATATATGAACCAAATGATAATGATTTTAAATTAAATCCTCCTGTATTTTTAGGAACAAACATAATCTTATGACTACCTTTTGTTAAATCAATAGCAACTGTTCCTTTTTTATAAGAACTAAAACTTCCTGTTGTTTCTAAAGTACTTGATGTTGTTAAAACATCATCTACATAAATATCAAATTCAGCATCTTTTTCAGCCTTAGCATATTCAAGTTGCATCTTATAATTATCTGTTTTTTGAACATTGACTGTATATTCTAATTTATCACCATCATCAAAGAAACCAACATTTTCATTATTTTCAGCAATAATATTTTCACCATAGCTATAATCTAAAGCATGAATATAACCTGGAACATTTAAAACATCTTTTGCTTTAGTAAATGTTAAAGCACCAATATCCATATCACCTTGTGGTAAGGATAATGTAAGTCTTTGTACACCAGCATTTAATTTTACTTGAACTTGAACATTTCTTGTTGTGCTCCATGCATTCCAATCTTTAGACCAAGTATCAAAACGTTTAGTGACTGTATGTCCTACTTCTTGATTATCTACTTTTAAAACAATTTGTTTATTTTCAGTATTACTATCAACTGATGGTCCACTTGTTGGTCCAATAGCATGAGGAATAGAAACATTATAAAGACCTGCTTCTTTAACATCGATTAGATAATCTGCCCATGCACCATCTTGAACATTTCCAAATCCAGAACCATCATCTTTCACTTTTAATTTATCATAATTAACAGCATCTGTTGCTTTTAATACACCTGGGATTTCATTTCCTTTAACTTCAGCAATAGAACCATCCCAAATATAAGTTGCTACATTACCTGCTGGTAAAACAGCATTAAATTGTGTTCCATTCATCATTACTTTAAATTTTTGATCAGAACCACTACGATTTGCGACAATCATAACAATTTTTCCTGTTTCAGGATCTTTAAAAGCAACATTTGTAACAGTTGAACTACTTCCATTATTTGTATCAATACGAACATATCCTGGTTTTACATATTTAGTAAATTGAGACATGATATATACTTCAGGTGTTGCCCAATATCTTTGAGGGTTATTCGCATCTTGTACAAATAATGTTGGATCAGGTGTTCCTACCCAATGATGAGTTCCAATATTACTATCTAACATTGTTACCCAACTATTATAACTTTCAGAACCATTTCTTAACCAAGTAATAATATCATTAGCACCACTTGTTCCCCAAACAGATCTTTCTGTTAAGTTCATACTTAGCTTATCTTTGTAATTATCATAGAAAGATCCCATTGTTGAAGCATTTCCTCCATATGGATGGAAAGCAATACCATCAATATTATAATCATCTCCAGCTTCATTGAAGAAATCTTTCATAAATTTATCAGCACCATCAAAGTTATGATCAAAAGCCCACAATTTAACATCTTTTTCTTGATCATTTAAAATCGTACTTAGCGCTAATTCTTTTTTAATAGCTTTAGCAAGTTTAGCTTCTTGTGTTCCTGTCATTGCACAACTTGGATAATTGATTTCAAGTAATGGTTCATTTTGAAGAGTCATTGCATAAATAGGAATTCCTTGTTTTTTATACTCTTCTACATAACGTACCATATATTTAGCTAAATCATTAATATATGCATCATTTAATTTTCCACCTTTTAATAATAAATCATTATTTTCATATGATTTACTACTAGAAGTCGCTGTTTTCATCCATCCTGGTGGTGTCCAAGAAGATGCAAAGAATTTAAGATTATTTTCTACTCCTAATTCTTTAGCAATTGCTAACATTTCATTAAGAACTTTAATCACACCATAATCTTGATCTTTTTGAATACTAAATCCTTTACCAGTCACATTATTCCAGTCTGGTTTTCCATCTAACTCTTTACCAGTTCCATCATAATAAGTATAGAAATCTTGAGCTGTAAAATCAGATGTTCCAATTGTAACTCTAATTAAAGACATTCCCATACCATTAACTGGATCTAATAATCTTCTTAAAAATGCTTGACGATTTTCATCAGTCATTTTTAATAAATTATGAATTGTTGCTTCTTCAATAGAAGTTCCCATTCCTAATACACTTTGATATGTTTTTTGATCATTAACAATAATTGTTGTTTGTTTAGAATCATCTGCTACTCGTAAATCTAGAGCATCTTTTGTCGCATTTTTATTAGAAATTTCAAATTCACCTTTATACCATGACATACTTTGTGAATTTTCAGAAGATGACATACTTACTTCAACAGCACCTTCTTGTAACATAGCACCAGTCCCAACATTTGTCACTTCTTCAGGAACAACTGGTCCTACATAATCCCCTGCTTTTTCAAATGTATAATAATCAAAGTTGAAATCTTTATCACGTGCTACAAGTTTTAGTTCATGAACACCTGCTTTTAAACTTACTAAAGCTTTCATTTCTTGAGCAGTAAATGTTGTCCAACTACCTGTTGAAACAATAGATGTATTTTTCTTTTCTAAAACTAATTCATCATCTAAATATAATTCAAATGCTCCATCAATTGTTGCTTCATATTGACGTGCTGCTTGAACAGTTAACTTATAAGCTGCCTTTTCAGGTACTTTTATTTTATAAGTCATATAACGACCATCTTGTAAATATCCAACAGTTGTACCATTATTTTCTAATTGAATACTACTATGTGCATCTATAAAGTCTTCTGCTTCTAATTTTCCTTTTGTTTTTTCTAAATCTACAACATTTGGATCATCAGGTGCACTAAAATCACCTGTTTTTTGTGCTTTCTTTAAACCATATCCTACTGGATATAAAACTTTACTTGTATCTGTATATTTACTTGTAATATCTTGAGGATACCAAGTCCATGTAATTGGATTTGTTCCTACAAAATCTTTATCACCTAATAATACATCAGCAACTCCATCACCTTCACTACCTGGAAGCCATGCATTAACAATTGCTTTAATATGTTGATCATTAACATAATCAGCAATTGCAATTGGACGTCCTGTTGTTAAAACCAAAACAATTGGTGTATCAGGATGACTATTTTCAATTTGTTTAATTGTACTGATATCACTAGCTGGTAATTTTAATTGACTAGCACTTCTATCTCCATTACTTTCAGCGTATGGATCTTCTCCTACAACTACAATTGCTGCATCCACTTTTGAAGTAGAATCTGTATATACGCCATTAGCACTATAATTAATAGTACCACCTTTTTTATCCATAGCTGCTTTTAATCCACTGAAAATCGTTGTACCCTTTGTCGTATTTCCAGTTGATCCTTGCCATGTAATTGTCCAACCACCACATTGCTTACCAATGTCATCGCCAGCACTTCCTGCAACCATTAAATTATCCATTTTTTCTAATGCTTGCATCATTGTTTGATCATCTTTAACTGTATCATTTTTTAATAATACTAAAGATTCACTTACTGCTTGTCTTGCAAGTGTACGATGTTCTTGTCCACCAAATAATGCTTGTGCATCCTTATTAGCGTACGCTTTTGAAGAATCATCTAAAAGTCCAATATTTTCTTTTGCTGTTAAAATACGTGCTGTTGCATCATTTAAACGTTCTTCACTAATTTTATTTTCATTAACTGCTTCTACTAAAGCATTATATAAATTTCTCCAACGAGGTGTATCACCATCTTTTTCTGCTACCATCAACATATCAACACCAGCATTGATACAAGCAATAGCTTTATCTTTATAAGATGATTGATTTTCAATTTGATCTAAACCATTATAATCACTTATAACAATTCCTTCAAAACCAAGTTTTTCTTTTAATAAAGTTGTAAGAACATCTTTATTTCCATGGCATTTCTTACCATTAATACTATTATAAGAAACCATAATAGATTGAACACCTTGATCAATTGCTTTTTTATATGGTGTAAGAATTTCTTTAACAATTTCATTATCCATATTCGCATTAATCAAATCATTATAATCACTTTCACTCAATTCAACATTTCCTTGATTCGTACCATTTGTTGTTAAACCTTCTCCTAAATAATGTTTAGCAGTTGAAAGAGTAGAACCATCTTTTTCGATTCCTTTAATATAAGCATTTCCTAAAGAGGTAACACGTTCTACATCATCACCGAAAGTTTCATAAGTACGTCCCCAACGTTCATTATGAGGAACCCCTAACGTTGGTGTAAATGTCCAGTTAGCTCCCATTGCTCTTACTTCACTGGCTGATGCACTACCAATTTTTTCAACTAATTGTTGATCATTAGCTGCTGCTAAACCAATATTATGAGGATAGATTGTTGCACCATATAAATTATTATTTCCATGAACAGCATCTATTCCATAAAGTAATGGAATACCTCCACTATTAATAACTGCTTGTTGATAACTATTTGCTGAATCTGCCCAATTACTTAATTGGTTCCCAGTTGATGGTGCAGCTCCACCACCACTTAAAATTGAACCAATTTTATATTCAGCCACTTCTTCTGGTGTAATCCAGCGGGTATCCGCTTGAATCATTTGCGCAACTTTATCTGTCGAGCTCATACTATTTATTATATTTTGAACCCTCTCTGATATTGTTGACTTTGCATCGACTCTAACAGTTGAAGCTATAACCATTAAAGCCACTAGTAATACTTTCAATATCCTTTTCATCATATTCCCTCCAAATTCATTGGTACAAATTCATTATATGCCTACATTTATATAATGTAAAGCGCTTTCAAATAAAATGTATGGAATATTTAAAATTTGTACCAACAAATATATAATCGTATTGTGAAATAAAAACATTATGATATAATGAGCTTTGGGTGATGATATGTTAAAATACGAAATGATCGTCAATGATCTTCAAAAAAGAATAATGAATGAAGAATTCGAAGAAAACCACAAATTACCTACTGAAGAAAAACTAATAGAAGAATATAAAGTCAGTCGTAATACAATCCGTAATGCAATTAAAATATTAATCAATTTAGGTATTGTTTATTCAGTTCAGGGAAATGGGATGTTTGTTCGTGCACCTAAGAAAAAAGGAACAGTCTATTTAAATTCAACACGCGGTGTAACAATGGATAATCCTGGTAATAAAATTATTAATAAACTATTGGATATTCAAGTAATTGAAGCTGATGAAAAGCTTAGTCAACAGATGAATTGTAAACTTGGCACTCCTGTTTATTATTTAAAAAGATTACGTATTGTCGATGGCATTCCATATGCTTTAGAAAGAACTTATTATAATAAAGACATTGTCCCTTATTTAGGTAAAGAAATAGCTGAAGGATCTATTTTTAGATATTTAAAAGATGATTTGAAATTATCTTTTGGTTTTGCAGATAAATATTTAACAGCTATTAAATTAAGTAAAGAAGATGCTGAATTATTAAAACTTAATGAAAATGATCCAGCTATTATGATCAATGATAATATTCATTTATCAAATGGTCTTCTATTTAACACTTCAAACATTATTTATAATTATCAAACAACTAATTTTTATAGTGTTGCACAATAATCAAAGCTTGTCGGCTATTCAAATAATTTAGGGGCCTCAACTTTGGGGGTCTACTTTAGGGGGCAAC
>UQVG01000068.1 GCA_900544435.1 uncultured Erysipelotrichaceae bacterium
ATTTTATAAAATATAGAAATTCTCTTAAAAAAGTCTTAACTTAATGACATTGGTCTTATGCACTATCTTTTCTTTAATACATCTTGTCCTTTAAAATGACAATAAATAAATCCTATTAAACCAACAACAACAAATACAATAGAAACAAGTTGAGCAGTTTTTAAACCAAAAACATATAAACTATCTGTTCTAAATGCTTCTATGAAAAAACGAATAAATCCATACCAAATAAAATAAGTAAAAAACTGAATTCCTTGTTTTTGTTGGTACTTTCTAATAACAAAGAAAATAATCAAAAAACCAATCACACATCCTATTGATTCATATAAAAATGTAGGTTGATAATATTGACCATGAATATACATTTTATCAATAATAAACTGTGGTAGATGTAATGACTTTAAAAAACTTAAATCAACTGCACTTCCATAAGCTTCTTGATTAAAGAAATTTCCCCATCTTCCACATGCTTGGGCAATAAGGACACCTGGCATAATGGCATCTCCTGCAACAAGAAATGAAATATTTCTTTTTTTAAAAAAGAAATAACTATAAATAAGTCCTGTGATAAGTCCTCCTTGAATAGCAAGTCCTCCATGATTGATCATGATGATTTCTGTTGGATTATTAGCATATAATTCATTCCACATAAAGATGACATACCAAATTCTAGCACCTATGATTCCTACAAATAATAAACCAAAAACATAATCAGAAAGTACTTCTTTTGAATATCCTAATCTTTTAAAGTGATATTGTCCTAAATAATAAGCAATTGCTGCTCCTGTTAATATACAAATTGCATACCATTGTATAGAAAGTGGTCCAATTTCTATAAAGGTATTAAAGCTTGGAAAGAATCTCATTGTTCTTGTTTATTATGATCAATATTTTTAAGAATACGTTCAACAAATTCTTTACTTGAATCAATACCTACGTCACGTAAACGCATATTCATAACAGCAGCTTCAATAATAACAGACATACTACGACCACTTGATACAGGAACAACTATTTTTGGAATTTTAATTCCTAAAACATCTTCTGAAATATCATTTTCTTCAACCCCTACACGTGTATATTCACGTGATGGTACCCAACGTTCTAATTGAATCACTAAATCTACATCATTTCTATCTAAAATAGCAGAAATACCAAACATTTTAGAAACATCAATGACCCCAATTCCTCTAATTTCTAATAAGTTAGCAAGAACAGCAGGTGCTTTACCAACAATTTTTTGTCCTACACGATAAAGTTCTACAGCATCATCAGCTACTAATAAATGTCCTCTTTTAACTAATTCTAAGGCAATTTCTGATTTACCAATTCCACTATCACCTTTAATAATGACACCTTTACCATGAATATTTAGAAAAACTCCATGCATTAATGTTTCTCTTGCAAGTTTTTCTTCTAGGGTATTCATAAGTTCACTTGATACAACACCCGTAATCATTTCTGTTTGAAAAATTGGAAAATTTCTTTCATCAGCAATATTTTTTAATACTTCAGGACAAGCGTGTCCTTTACAAATCACAATACAAGGTACTTCTTCATTAATTAAACATGGAAAGATTTCTTTTTGTCTTTCTTCTGTCATTTCAGCAATAAAAGCCATTTCTTTATCGCCAAAAACAATAATTCTTCTAAAGTCACTATGTTTAAAGAATCCTGCTAATTCAAAACCTGGTCGATTAATTTCACCAGTTAAAATAACCCTTTTTAAAGATTCTTCATTTCCTGTAACTTGTTGATAATTTTTATTATTCCCTAATAATTTTTCTACTGTAATTGATTTCATCTTTTTTCTCCTTAAAGCATTGATTTTAAGAACTGACCTGTATAACTTTTTTCACATTTAGCTACTTTTTCTGGAGTTCCCGTCACAACAATTGTTCCTCCTCCAGCACCACCTTCAGGTCCTAAATCAATAATATGATCTGCAACTTTGATAACATCTAAATTATGTTCAATAACAATAATTGTATCTCCTTGATCAACAATACGTTGTAAAACATCAATAAGTCTTGCAACATCGTGACTGTGTAATCCTGTTGTCGGTTCATCAAGAATATAAACTGTTTTCCCTGTTGATTTCTTTTGTAACTCACTTGCAAGTTTTACTCTTTGTGCTTCTCCACCAGAAAGTGTTGTTGCACTTTGTCCTAATTTAATATAACCAAGACCAACATCATAAAGTGTTTGAATTTTATTTCTAATTTTTGGTAAATTATCAAAGAAATCTAACGCTTCTTCTACTGTCATTTCTAAAACATCATAAATGTTTTTATCTTTATAAGTCACTTGTAAAGTTTCTTCATTGTATCTTTTACCTTCACATTGTTCACAAGGAACATAGACATCTGGTAAAAAGTGCATTGAAATTTTCTTTAGCCCATCACCTTGACATGCTTCACAACGACCACCTTTAACGTTAAATGAGAATCTTCCTTTATCATATCCTCTCATTTTAGCTTCATTTGTTTGTGCAAATAAATCACGGATATCATCAAAGACACCTGTATAAGTTACTGGATTTGAACGTGGTGTTCTTCCAATTGGATCTTGTGAAACTTCAATGACTTTATCAATATTTTCAATTCCCAAGATTTCTTTATGTAAACCTGGTCTCTCTTTTGATTGATAAACATATCTCATTAATGATTTTCCTAAAATATCATTCACTAATGTTGATTTACCACTTCCTGATACTCCTGTAACAACATTGAACTTACCAAGAGGAAATTTAACATTAATATTTTTTAAGTTATGTTCCTTAGCTCCTTTAACTTCAATAAATAAGCCATTTCCTTTACGTCGTTTTTTAGGAACTTCAATTTTTCTTTTTCCTGATAAATATTGTCCTGTAATAGAATCCTTACAGTTCATAACTTCTTCTGGTGTTCCTGCACAAATAACTTGTCCACCATGAACACCAGCCCCTGGACCAATATCAACAATAAAGTCTGAAGCTCTCATCGTATCTTCATCATGTTCAACAACTAAAACACTATTTCCTAAATCTCTAATATCTTGTAAAGATTTAATAAGCTTTTCGTTATCTCTTTGATGTAAACCAATAGAAGGTTCATCTAAGACATATAAAACTCCCGTAAGACGTGTTCCAATTTGTGTTGCTAAACGAATACGTTGCGCTTCTCCACCTGATAATCCTCCTGCACGTCTAGCAAGTGTTAAATAACCAAGACCAACATTATTTAAGAATGTAAGACGATCATTGATTTCTTTAACAACTAATCGAGCAATATTCATTTCATAGTCTGTTAATTTTATATTTTGAATAAAATGTAAAGCATCTTCAATTGATTGTTCTGTAAATTCAGCAATATTTAAACCACCGACTCTTACAGAAAGAACTTGATCATTAAGTCTTCTTCCCTTACATGTAGGACAAGTATGTTCTGACATAAAGGATGCATACCATTCTTTTGACCATTTTGAAGTTGTTTCTTCATATCTTCTTGCAATTAATGTTCTCACACCTTCAATAAATTTTGTTGTACGTGAGACATTTCCACTATCTGATATAATTTCATAACTAATAGGTTCTCTCGAACCATCAAGAATATAACTTAATTCTTGTTTTGTAAAATCTTTTAATGGTTTATCTAAATCTATTTTATATTTCTTACAAAGAACTAAAAATCTTTGCCATTCAATACGATTTGTTCCTACTGCTGTTTTAAAATAACGAAGTCCACCTTCATTAATTGATTTATTCCAATCTGGAATCAATAAATCATCATCCACCTCATTTTTAATTCCTAATCCTCGACAATCGGGACAAGCACCTAAAGGATTATTAAATGAAAATAAACGTGGTTCCAACTTTGGAACAGAAAAACCACAAATTGGACAAGCAAGATGTTCACTAAAAAGCTCTTCTGTTTTTGTTGTTAGATTTTGAACAATAACTTCCCCACCTGTAAGCTTTAAACCAACTTCTAAAGAATCTACTAAACGGCTACGATAACCTTCTTTTTTGATAATACGGTCAATGACAACATCAATATCATGTTTCTTATTTTTATCTAATTCTATTTCTTCATCTAACATGTAATTTTGACCATCAACAACCACACGTAAATAACCATCTTTTAATAAATCTGCAAAATAGTCCTTAAAAGTTCCTTTTTTTCTTTTAACAACTCTAGCAACAACCATTAAACGATCACCATCAGCGTATTGATCAATCGTATCAGCCATTTGTTTAATTGTTTGACTTTCAATAACAACATCATGTTTAGGACAATATGCTTTCCCTACACGTGCATATAACAATCTTAAATAATCATAAATTTCTGTGACTGTTCCTACAGTTGAACGAGGATTGTTAGATGTTGTTTTTTGATCAATAGCGATAGCAGGAGATAATCCTTCAATCGCATCAACATCTGGTTTTTCCATATTTCCTAAAAATTGTCTAGCATAAGCACTTAGTGATTCTACATATCTTCTTTGTCCTTCTGCATAAATCGTATCAAAGGCTAAAGATGTTTTTCCTGAACCAGAAAGTCCTGTCATAATAACTAATTTATTTTTAGGAATATCAATATTAATGTTTTTTAAATTATTTTCTCTTGCACCTCGAATAATTAATTTATCTTCCATCTTTTCTTCCTTTCAATAATTGAATAATACTTTTCTTGTCATGTCCTCTCATTTGTAAATCATAAGCCCAATCAAGTAATTCTTTAAAATTTTGATGAGGTTTAAATCCCAATTCTATTAAAAGTTTACCATCTACCAGTGGTTTCAAGGCATGACTTCCACATTTTGAAACTTTTTCTTCAACATAACTATCTAATGTTGATATTGTTTCTGGACGATTAGCAAGGCGTCCTAATTTATCACATTTTGACATATACACTAAATCACTTAAAGGAAAGATTCCCTCTATTCCTTTTAATAATTTATAATAACTATAATCTTTACTATGATTTCTTACCATATTCATTAAATGCATATGATTATAAATCATAGTACGTATATATTGTTTCATTTTTTTATTCGTAAAAAAATGTCCAAAATATTGATTAAAAACTTCTACGCCACTTTCATTATGTCCTGGAGCTTTTCCTTCAGGAGTTGTGACTAATGGTTTCCCTATATCATGAAGTAACGCACTCCACATAAAAGCTAATGGCCAACTTGTTTTATTTTTACATAATGCAGCTAAATCAACTACTAATAAAGTATGATTCATCACATTCCCTTCAGGATGAAAATCTAATCTTTGTGGACATGTTACTAATGTTTCTAAAGGTTGTATAATGGCATTGATTTCTAATAAAAACTTTAAACCTAATGAAGGATGTAAAGACATCAATAATTTATTATATTCTTGTTGAATTCTTTCTAAAGACAAATATTGTAAAGCTCCTTCGTTGACCATCTTTTGACATACTTCTTTTGTCTTTAAATCAACTTGAAATTCAAAACGCGCAATAAATTGAGCAAGCCTTAACACTCTTAAAGGATCCTCATAAAAAGTTTTCTCATCAACCATTTTTAAACATTTATTTTTAATATCTTCTTGTCCATGATAAACATCTATAAGTATCTCATTTTGATAGTCATACATCATCGCATTAATTGTAAAATCTCTTCTACGACATGCTGTTTTTAAGTCTAAATCTTTATGCACCTCTACATCAAATTCTCGATGCGTTTGTCCTTTTTTTCTTTCAATACGAGGAAGAGCAAAATCAAAATTTGGTAAACTGTCTAATTTTAAAATACCAAAACTTTTACCTACTTCATTTACATTTCCATATTGAGATAAAATAGCTATGATTTCACCCATTTCTAAATCATAGATTTCTACATCTACATCATGATAATCTACCTTTTGATACATTACCATATCTCTAACAATACCACCTACAAGATAAACACGTCCCTTTTCAGATAAAGAATCTAAAACACTTTTTTCTAAATGATCAAACTCAAACTTCACCTTGCAACTCCAACATCATATCTCTAAGTTCCATTGCTCTTTCAAAATCAAGTGCTTTTGCAGCTTCTTTCATTTGTTTTTCAAGTTCTTTAATAAGTGTTTCTTTATCTTTCTTCTTCGCTTTCTTACCTTTTTTAACAAGAGAAATCGCTTCATCCACATTTTCTTGTCCATGAATAGCTTCTCTAATTTCCTTTTTGATTGTTTGAGGAATAATTCCATGTTCCTTATTATACTTTTCTTGTATTTCACGACGTCTTGCTGTTTCATCAATGGCTTTTTGCATAGAATCTGTTATTTTATCACCATACATAATAACTTTACCATGACTATTTCTAGCAGCACGTCCAATCGTTTGAATCAATGATCTTTCTGATCTTAAGAAGCCTTCCTTATCAGCATCTAAAATACAAACAAGAGACACTTCTGGCAAATCTAATCCTTCTCTTAGCAAGTTGATACCTACTAAAACATCATATTTTCCAAGACGTAAATCTCTTAAAATTTCTGTTCTCTCTAATGTTTTAGTATCACTATGCAAATAAGCAACTTTTAAACCAAGCTCTACTAAATACGCACTTAAATCTTCTGCCATTCTTTTGGTAAGTGTTGTAATTAAAACACGTTCATTTTTTTCAATACGTTGATGAATTTCATCAATAATATCATCTACTTGACCATCAATAGGTCTAACTTCTATGATTGGATCTAATAGACCTGTTGGTCTAATAATTTGTTCAACAACTTGATGATGAACTTTATCTAATTCATAATCTCCTGGTGTTGCAGAAACAAAGATAGCTTGATGAATTAAGTCTTCAAATTCTTCAAAAACAAGTGGTCTATTATCTAAAGCACTTGGAAGTCTAAAACCATATTCTACCAATGTTTCTTTACGAGAACGATCTCCATTATACATTCCTCTAATTTGTGGAAGCATAACATGACTTTCATCTACTACAAGTAAAAAATCTTTAGGAAAATAATCAATTAAAGTATATGGTCTTTGTCCTGCTTTTCGTCCATCGATATGTCGTGAATAATTTTCTATTCCTGGACACATACCCACTTCTCTTAACATTTCTACATCATGTCTTGTTCTTTGATCAAGACGTTCATACTCTAATAGTTTTGTTTCATCTTTAAAATACTGTAATCGTTCTTCTAGTTCTTTAGAAATCGTATCACAAGCTTTTAACATTTGTTCCTTTTTCGTTACATATCCATAAGCAGGATAAATGGTATACGTATTATAAGAACCTAAAATATGCCCTGTAAGAGGATCTACTTCACAAATACGTTCTACAGTATCCCCAAATAATTCAATTCTAATTAAATAACTTTCACTATGTCCTGGAACAATTTCAATAACATCACCACGAACTCTAAAAGTTCCTTTAGTTTGTTCAATATCATTTCTTTGATATTGTCGATCAACTAAAAATGTCAATAATTCTCTTCTATCAATATCCTGATCAACACGTAATGAAAAAATCATTTCTTTATATTGTTCAGGATTTCCAAGTCCATAAATAGAAGCTACAGACGCTACAACAATAACATCCTCTCTTTCAATAAGTGAATTCATTGCTGCTGAACGTAACATTTCAATTTCATAATTTGTTTTTGCGTTTTTATCAATATATAAATCTCTACCTGGAATATAAGCTTCTGGTTGATAAAAATCAAAGTTTGAAATAAAATATTCCACTCTATTTTCAGGAAAAAACTCTTTTAATTCTGAATATAACTGACCAGCTAATGTTTTATTATGTGCTAAAACCAAAGTTGGCTTGTTATATTCCTTAATCACATTAGCTACTGTAAATGTTTTTCCAGTACCAGTTCCCCCAAGTAAGACTTGTTCCTTTTTACCTGCTTTTAAACCTTCTACAAGTTCTTGAATAGCTTGAACTTGATCTCCCATTGGTTGAAAAGGAGAAACGAGTTTAAATTGAGACATAGTTTCACCACCTTATTTTATGATTTCCATTAAACGATCATATTGTTTATCATTTTCATGATTGTTTATATAAATCATCATTCTTGCTACTAACATTTGTTTATCACTTTGACTATATTCTCCATCAACATTTAAACCATTATCCATTTCAAATTGTTGTAAGGCAGCTTGTGTCCCTACAGAGAAATAACCATCTTCACGATCTACATGATATCCTAAAATATTAAGCATTTTTTGCATTGATTTAGTACATGTACTTACACTATCAACTTTTAATGTTTCTTTAACATCTTTAGTAGTAATGCCTGATAATGAAACATTATCTACTTCTATATCAGGTGTTAATCCTTTTCCATTAATACATGTACCATTTGGAATCATCCACTTAGCATACGTATATTTTAAAACAGAACCATCGGAAAGTGTCTTTTGAGTTTGAGCACTTCCTTTTCCATAAGTTGTTTTACCAATAAGTTGATATCCTTTTTCACTTTGTAAAGCTCCTGCTGTTAATTCAGAAGCACTTGCTGTATTTTCATTAACAAGAATATAACCATTTTCAAATTCATATTTTTTATCAGATTCAGCATAATATTTCTTAGCTGCACTATTTTTTTCTTTCATTTGAAAAATAACTTCATCAGAAGTAAAGAATAGATCTAAAATATCTGTAGCAGCTGTTAAATATCCTCCACCATTATCTCTTAAATCTATAACCAATGTTTGAATATTTTTCTTTTTAAACATTTCTAAGGCTGTTTCTACTTGTTTGGCAGTATCAGTTCCAAAAGTTGATAATTCTATATATCCAAAAGAAACATTACCTTGTTTTCTTATTTCATAAAAAGCAGAAGTATCTAATGCTCCTCTTGTAACCTTTACATCACTTGTCTTTTTATTGCTTAACACTGTTAATGTCACTTCTGTGCCATCTTCACCACGGACATATTCTCTTACTTGATCCGTATCTGCTTGAGATAAGTCTTTACCATCAGCTTTAGTAATAATATCTCCAACTTTTAACCCCGCTTTACTTGCAGGAGAATCACTATATATTTTAGTAATCATGGCTCCTTGTTCTACCATTGAATACCCCACACCAATTCCTTGATAATTACCAGCAACAGTCTGATTAAATTCTACAGCTTCTTTACTTGTTAAATAACTTGAATGAGGATCATTCAAACCAGCAACCATTCCTTCAATCGCTGATGTATTTAAATTAATATCTTGATCGTTGGTATTCACCCAATATTTATTTAAAGTATCATATACTTCATTAATAATATTATTATTTGAATCTTTAACAACAACATTCTTCTTTGAAACATAACCTGCAAAATATCCAATTGCTAAACAAACAATAATTAAAATAACAATTAAAACTTCTTTTATTGGTCTACGTTTCTTTTCCTTTTTTATTTCCTTTTTTGGTGGTCTAATAAAATCATCCATCACATTCACCTCACCATAACATATTATCATATTTTATTTTAATATACTTAGATATTATTTATCAAAATAATTTATCGGTTTCTTTTTTAGACA
>UQVG01000069.1 GCA_900544435.1 uncultured Erysipelotrichaceae bacterium
ATATGATAGAAGTGGTGATAATTATGAAAAAAATATTAATTGTAGAAGATGATCGAAGTATTGCATCTTCTTTAAAAGAAATGTTAGAGAAGAAAGGATATTTTATAGAGATTGCTGAATCTAAAAAAGAAACTTTAAAAAAAGTCAATGGATATGTTGATTTAATTCTTTTAGATATCCAACTTCCTGATGGAAATGGAATTGCTTTATGTAAAGAGATTAAAGAAAAATATGAGATGCCTATTATTTTTTTAAGCTGTTTAAATGATGAAGAAACAATTGTACAAGGATTAAATGAAGGTGGCGATGATTATATTTGTAAGCCTTTTGGAATTAAAGAACTTTGTGCCAGAATTGAATGTGCTCTTAGAAAGGTAATAAAACAACAAGGAATCTATTATATAGATGATTTAATTATTGATACTTTAAAACATAAAGTCTTTAAAGAAAATCAAGAATTAGAATTAAGTGTGATTACTTTTGCTTTATTAGTAGCGCTTGTAGAAGGTCATGGAAGAGTACTTACAAGAGATTACTTATTGATGATGATTGAAGAGATAACAGGACATGTAGTAGAAGATAATACGTTAACTGTTCATTTAAAAAGACTTAGAAAGACTTTAGGAGAGTATCATCATCATAAATATATTGAAACATTAAGGGGTGTAGGATATCGATGGAAGGTATAAAAAAAGAAAAGAATATTCATATGTATTTCATGGTTTCAATTGTATTAGCCATGTTTATGGAAATATATGCTTTTTTAATGAGATTAAATTTGTTGAATATTTTTATTTTTATAAGTTTTATTTTTTATTTGTGGAATCAAAATCATAAAAAGAAACAAATGAATTATTTAATACAATGTTGTGATGCTATTATTGAACAAAAAGAATTTGCGATTATTGATGGTGAATCTAAAGAAAGTCTTTTATCTAATAAACTATTTTTACTTAATCAAAGATATCATCAATCATTAAAAGCCATTAAAAAAGAACAACTCAAACTAAAAGACTATATCGAAGATATCTCTCATCAACTAAAAACACCTATTACCTCCATTCGTCTTCAAACAGAATTATTGCTTGAAGAAAATCAAAATAAAAAGCTGTATTCTATAGAACATCAAATTCAAAGAATACAGCATCTAGTTAATGATTTACAAACAATTGCCTTAATTGATTCTCATAATATACAATATTCTTTTAAAGAATATGATTTAGAAACTTTAATTGATGAAATAACAGAAGATCTTGATTATTTAAATCCAAAAATCCATTTAAATAAAAATACTTTTCTTTTATGTGATGAAAAATGGTTTGTTGAAGCTTTAAAAAATATTATTAAGAATTGTCTAGAAAAGAATCAAACACCTCTTGATATTTTTATTGAAGAAAGTGAAACGATTTTAAAACTTATGATTTGTGATCATGGGGGAGGTTTTAATGAAAAAGATCTTCCTTATTTATTTCAAAGATTTTATCGTGGAGAAAACTCTAAAGGAACAGGTTTAGGCCTTTATATCTCCAAAGAAATAATAGAGGCGCATCATGGCTTTATTAAAGCTTATAATCAACAAGGAGCTTGTTTTGAAATTATACTTCCTCAAGTAAAGATGAAGAAAAAAATTTAATTTCACTTAGTTTTCATGATTGGACAGTAAGATAAAGTCAAGGAGGGAAAGATATGTTTAAAACATTGCAACAACTTGCTAGAGGAAATATTCGAAAATATAGAAAACATTATCTTATTGTGACAATTATTATTTTTGTTGTTTCAACACTTGTTTTTTCAAGTTCATTTATTACTAATAACTTATCACAAATGAAAAGGTCGTATTATCTTTCAAAGTATGGTACTTGGTATACGAGAATAGAAAATATTGATGATGAGACAAGTAAAGGGATTGAAGTCTATGGTCAAGAGTATTTTAAAAATAAAATTAAATATGGTTATGTGAGTTTTCAAGGAAAATTTGAAAATTATCAAGTAGGACATATTGATAAAAATATCTATAGATTACGTCAAGTAAAGCTTATTAAAGGTAGAAAAATAAAAAACAAACAAGATATTTTAATTAATCAAAAAGTAGCTAAAAAATATAAACTTCAAGATCAAATAGAAATAGCAGGAAAAGCTTATACAATTGTTGGAATTGTAAGAACTTATAATCAAGGATTACCTGACATTTATACAAATTTAGAAACGTCTTTAAAAAAAGACTATTATTCAAATATGTCTCTTGTAACAGATAATCAGTATATTCAGTTTTTTGATGAACAAGGAAGACATGAAATAGAACTCAAGTATCAATATAATCCGTATGGTTATGATCAAAATGAAATTCATGATAAAGTTCAAGAAGCAACAAAGCAGTTACAACAATCTTTTGAATTTATGATGATTACACTTTTTGCTTTATTTGCCTTAACGTCATCCTCTTTAAAAAAGAGAATGAAAGAAATGGCACTTTATCGAGGAATAGGAATGACAACAAGACAATTGATGTTAATGGTTATTCAAGAAAATATGGTGCTTTCTTTTCTAGCAATAGCAAGTGGACTATTGATGGGGATATTTATTTCATTAAGCTATCTTTATTTTCAAAGTAAAATATATCATACATTAATTTATACTATTTCATTAAAAAATACGTTACTTTTAATTTTAATGATTATAAGTTGTATTTTTATGACGATTATTATTCCTATTTATTCAAGTTCAAAAAATGCTTTATCTGGTACTTTTGATGGTAAAAAGTTTAATTATATTCAAGTAAGATATAAAAAATTAAAGAAACAAACACTTGCTTCTTTAGCTACTAGAGAATTATGGACAAATAAAAGAATGAATATTTGTTTTTATGTATTTGTTTTAGTACTCTCTTTATATGGACTTGTTTATTTTTATCAAGGACATCCAATTCAAACAAAAAATCAAGACGAACAAAGCCAAGTCGAACTTTTTTCGGTTACTCAAGAAGAAGCAAATTTATTTTTAAAAGAATTTCCTCAAAAAGATATTATTATAAATTATCGTTCTATTGATGAAGGTGTTAATATGACTTATCGAGGTATTTCCCAATATATTGGGGAACTTTGTCAAATTTATTATTATCAAGGTAATAAGGGGGATTTAAAAGGAAGGCTTCCCCAAAAAAGTCATGAAATTGTCGTTGGTAATCATTTTAATCATGTTATTCTTTCAAAAGAATGTTATCCAAATTTAAAAGTTGAAGCGAATCAGGTAACTTTTAAAGGAAAGAAATATCAAGTAGAAAGTTCCACATCTTCTCATGATGATCAAGGAAATTATTTAGGAGATGATAATTATGAAATTGCTCTTGATGAAGTAAAACTCAATGAAAAAGTGATAATTGCAGGTGAAGAATATACCATTGTTGGAATCAATGAAAATGAATATTATAATGATTCAATGATTTATATGTCTGAAGATGATTTAAAACGATTCAATATAAGTGATGAATATTATGCAGGATATCATTGGTATCCAATAAAAGATGTTTTAAAAGTAGAAAAGTTCATGAAAAAACATTACAAAGCAAGAGTTTATGAAATGGTGTCAAGTGAAGAGTTTTCTGCTGGTTTATTTTCAACGCTAAATATTCCTACACATTTATTAATACTTGCTGTAGCTATAGGTTTTATTTTAATGATGTTTTTAAATTACAATCATATTGAAAATAATTGTCAAGATTATCTTATGTATCATATTATAGGTTTAAGTTATCGAGAAATTAAAATCAAACAATTATGGAAATCAATAAAAATGTTTTTATACACACTTATTCCTTGTATTTTTTATGAGTTGATTTTATTAAGAGAAAGTATCGATCATTATTTTCCAATAACTCAATTAATACTTTTAATAGGTATTATTTATATATTCTATGTATGTATTTATAATATTCCTTTATGGATTGTATTAAAAACACACCAAAATGAAGAAATAAGAAAGGAAGATGACTAATATGAATGTTATTTTAGAAGCAAAAGATATCGTTAAGACATATGGCTATGAAGATAATAAAATCTATGCAACCAATCATATTGATTTACAAATAGAAGAAGGATCCTTTGTTGCTATTATTGGAAGAAGTGGAAGTGGAAAAAGTACACTTCTTCATATCTTAGCAGGTTTAGTAAAACCAACAAAAGGAGATGTTTATTTGGAAGGAAAGCCTCTTTATGAAATGAACGATCATACTTTAACACGTTTTAGACGAAGAAGAATGGGTTTTGTATTTCAATTCTTTAATCTTATTTCAACACAAAATGTTTTAGAAAATATTGTTTTACCTATTCATTTAGATGATGGAAATATTGATGAAGATTATTTAAATGAAATTATTGATTTATTAGGTTTAGAAGAAAAGAAAACATCTTTTATTTATGAGCTTTCAGGAGGGCAACAACAAAGAGTTGCCCTTGCTAGAGCGTTAGCTAGTAAACCAGCCATTATTTTTGCAGATGAACCTACAGGAAATTTAGATGCTAAAAGTTCTAAAGAAGTCGTTAATTTATTAAAAATTGCTCAAAGAAAATATCATGAAACAGTTATTTTAGTAACTCATGATCAAGAAATTGCTTCTATTGCTGATCGTGTTATTACGATTGAAGATGGGAAAATTATTCATGATACAAAATAAAATGGACGATTTGTCCATTTTTTTGTAGAATAGAGTAAAGGAGATAATAATTATGATAGTAACAATTAATGGTGTAGAAAAAGAAGTCAGTAAAGAAGAAATGAAAGATCGTGTGATTGGTTATTATGATGCGGCAGGAATTAAACACTTTTATCTAGAAGTTGATGAAATGGATGATGAAGAATTAAAAGCATTATATGTAAATTCTTTTGCAAGTGAATAGTTATTATGAAATTAATTAGGAAAGATCAGGCAATTCATGTAAATAAAACAAATGGGACAGAGGTTGATTATTATTTGTTAGAAGATGCTGAAGTTCATTATAATAAAATCAATCCTCATACTTTACAAGAGTGGCATAGACATCACTGTATTTCAGAAAATATTTTTATTTTAAAAGGAGAACTTGTTTATCGTTATTTGGATGAAACAAATAAGGAACAATCTTTAAAATTAAAACAGGGAGATTTACTTTCGGTCGAAAAAGATATTCATACTTTTGAAAATCAAACAGATAAGGTTGTAGAATTTATAGTGTTTCGATATCTTCCTTCTTATAAAAATCAAAGAGAATTGATTAAAAATGATAAAGAAATGATTGAAAGGTAATACGAAAGTATTATCTTTTTTTACTAAAATTATATTTTATTAACTAATATTTAGTAAAATATATTGATAAAGTTTACTAAAGTGATAAAATGAAAGTGAGAGAAAATGGGGGATAGAAAATGAATCATCAAATTAATCGACTTATTCATTTTGGTTTACAACATCATTTAATCACAGAAGATGATGAAATTTATGCAGTAAACTTATTATTAGATTTATTTCATTTAGATTCTTTTACTAAAGAAGAAATTAATGAAGAATTGTCAGTTGCGACAGATATTTTAGAAGAAATGTTAAACTATGCGACTCAAAAAGGTTTAATTGAAGATAATATTACAGAAAGAGATCTTTTTGATACACGTATCATGAATTGTTTAATGCCACGTCCAAGTGAAGTGATTCAAACATTTAAAAAGTATTATCAAGAAGACGAAAAAAAGGCAACGACATATTTTTATGATTTATCGATTGCATCAAATTATATTCGAAAAACAAGAACGGATAAAAATATTCGTTTTAAACAATTTTATAAATATGGAGATATTGAAATTACAATCAATTTATCAAAACCAGAAAAAGATCCAAAGGAAATCATGAAGGCAAAAACAATCAAAGCCAGTGGTTATCCAAAATGTCTTCTATGTAAAGAAAATGTAGGCTTTGCTGGAAACTTTAATCATCCTGCAAGACAAAGTCATCGTGTTATTCCTTTGAATTTAAATGGACATCGTTATTACATGCAATATTCACCTTATGTTTATTACAATGAACATTGCATTGTTTTTAATGAAAATCATCAACCAATGGTGATTAATGAAAATACTTTTAGATCATTATTTTCATTTGTTAAACAATTTCCACATTATATGTTAGGTTCTAATGCGGATCTACCAATTGTTGGAGGATCTATTTTAACACACGATCATTTTCAAGGAGGACATTATACTTTTCCAATAGAAGGGGCAACGATTATTAAAGAGATATCTTTAGATCAATATCCTGATTTACAAATCAATGTATTAAATTGGCCTTTATCAACGATTCGTGTACGTTCAACAAATGATGAACAAATGATTCAATTTGCTTTAGATACTTTAAATAAATGGATTAATTATTCTAATGAAAAATTGGATATTATCGCCTATAGTAATGAAACAAGACATAATACGATTACACCGATTGTAAGAAAGAAAGATGGATTATATGAAATGGATCTTGTTTTAAGAAATAATCGTACAAGTGAAAAATATCCTGATGGTATTTTCCATCCTCATCAAAATTTACATCATATTAAAAAAGAAAATATTGGTTTAATTGAAGTAATGGGACTTGCGGTTTTACCAGCAAGATTAAAAGATGAATTAGAAGTTTTAAAAGAATGTTTATTAGGAAAAAAGAATATTTTAGAAATTCCAAATATGCAAAAACATGTAGCATGGTATAATGAATTAAAGAACCATGATTTTAATGAAGATACAGTGGATCAATTACTTAAAGAAGAATTAACACATAAATTTGTATGTGTTTTAGAAGATGCTGGTGTCTTTAAAATGAATGAAGAAGGAAAAGAAGCTTTTATTAAATTTGTAGAAATGGTAGGAGAAAAATAATGAAAAAAGCAAGTTTAGTGATTAAAGAAATTCAAGAAGGAAGTTATAATGATATTTTAAAAGTAGTCTATATTGATGAAAATCGTATTGAAAAACAACCTCAAAGATATGTAGAAGCCATTGAAAAATTTATTTCACTTTATGGTGATCAAGAAATTGAAATCTATAGCACACCAGGAAGAAGTGAAGTCAGTGGAAATCATACGGATCATCAAAATGGTGAAGTTTTAGCAGCAGCTATCAATTTAGATATTATTGCTGTTGTTTCTAAAAATGATGTCGTAAAGGTTTTATCAGATGATTATGATTTAAAAGCTATTTCTTTAGATGATTTATCGAAAAAAGAAAATGAAGTAGGTACATCTGAAGGTTTAATGAGAGGCGTTCTTGCACGTTTTAAAGAATTGGGTTATGCAATCGGTGGATTTAATGGGTATATGACAAGTGATGTTTTACAAGGTTCAGGTTTATCTTCATCAGCAGCTTTTGAAGTTATGATTGGAACAATTCTTTCAGGACTTTATAATGATATGAAAGTGGATCCTGTTGTTATTGGTCAAGTAGGACAATATAGTGAAAATGTATATTTTGGAAAACCATGTGGTTTAATGGATCAAAGTGCATGTTCAGTAGGAAGTTTAATTCATATTGATTTTAAAGATAATAGTAAACCAGTTGTTGAAAAAGTAGATGTTGAATTTTCTTCATTTAAACATAGTTTATGTATTGTTGATGTCCATGCTTCTCATGCTGATTTAACAGATGATTATGCTGCTGTTCCTTATGAAATGAAAAAAGTAGCTCAATTCTTTGGTAAAGAAGTTTTAAGAGAAGTAGATGAAAAAGATTTTTATGATCAATTAGTAGAAGCAAGAAAAGAAGTAGGAGATCGTGCTATTTTAAGAGCAATTCATTTATTTAATGAAAATAAACGTGTGGAAAAAGCAGTATCATCTTTGAAAAATAATGATTTTGAAACCTTTAAACAAGTCATTAAAGCATCAGGAGATTCTTCATATAAATACTTACAAAATGTTTATTCAAATAAATATCCAAATAACCAAGCTGTTTCTTTAGCACTTGCTTTATCAGAAGGTATTTTAGAAAATCATGGTGTATGTCGTGTTCATGGGGGAGGATTTGCAGGAACAATCCAAGCCTTTGTAGAAGATGAATATGTTGATCATTATAAAGAAGCAATTGAAAAGTATTTTGGTGAAGGTTCTTGTCATGTTTTAAAAGTAAGAAAATTTGGTGGAATGAAGGTACTTTAAGATGATTAAAATAGAAAAAGTAGAAAATGATATTGATTTAATTACAATCAAAAATGATGAATTAGAAGTTGTTGTTTCTAATTATGGATGTACGCTTGTTAAAGTGTTGATGAAAGATCAAGCAGGAAATATTGATGATGTGGTTTTAGGATATGATGATTTTAAATCTTATCAAATATTAGATGCTTATATTGGTGCTCTTGTAGGAAGAGTGGCCAATAGAATTAAAAAGGGAACTTTTGAATTAAATGGACAAACCTATCATTTACCAATCAATAATGGACCAAATTCATTACATGGAGGAATTAAAGGATTCTCTTATCAAGTGTTTGATTATCAAGTATTAGATGAAACAAGTGTTGAATTCCATTATGTTTCTAAAGACGGAGAAGAAGGTTATCCTGGTACATTAGATTTTAAAGCAATCTACTCACTTGAAGGCAATACACTTACGATGCATTATCATGCAACGACTTCTAAAGATACACTTATTAATATTACGAACCATTCATACTTTAACTTATCTGGTAAAAAAGAAAATGTGTATCAACATTTATTAAAAGTTCATGCTGATCAATTTGCTTGCATTGACCCTGATGGTCTTCCTACGGGTGAAATAAAAGACGTTAAAGGAACTTCATTTGATTTCAATGAATTTTCCTATATTGGTGATCGTGTAGATAATGATGATGAACAATTACAACTTGGTAAAGGATTCGATCATCCAATGATCTTTAATACAAAAGAGAACCAAGTAGAATTAGTTCATGAAAAAACAGGTAGAAAATTAACAGTTTCAACGACTTTACCACAAGCACAAATCTATACAGCAAATTATTTAGATGGACGTCTTGGTAAGTATGGTCAACATTACAATGCGCGTGATGCTATCTGTATTGAAACACAAAATATGCCAGATGCCATTCATTTAGAAGAAAATCCAAGTACGATTTTAAAAGCAGGCGACAGCTATGATGAAAAAACATCTTATAAATTTGAAGTTTTAAAAAGGAGCTGTAACGAATAAATAGTTTTTACTGTTTATCGAGGAGTTACAGCTCTTCTTTTTTTATTCTTAGTTTCTATTTAAAATGTGAATTACTTTTTTCAAAATGTTGACGCACTTAAAAAGAACTAACCCTTTTCTTAAAAAAAATTTTATGCTAGTTGC
>UQVG01000070.1 GCA_900544435.1 uncultured Erysipelotrichaceae bacterium
AAGAATTATAAGCAAGGAATCAAAGAATTAAATGAATTAGATTATATAATTAGAAAACATGTTAAAACACTTGTTCAACCATTAAAATTATTAGAAGAATTTAAACCAGTTCTTTCTAAAGAAGAATATTGTCAAATGGTAGAAAAAGGAATTGATTATATTAAAGAAGGTGATATTTTCCAAGTTGTTTTATCAAATAGACTCTATGCAAGAGCGACAGGTTCATTATTTGATAGTTATCGTGTTTTAAGAACAACAAATCCATCACCTTATATGTTCTATTTTGCAAGTGATAATATTGAAGTAGCTGGAGCCTCTCCGGAAACTTTAATTAAACTAGAGGGAACAAAGTTAACAACTTTCCCAATTGCTGGAACTAGAAAAAGAGGAAAAGATGATCAAGAAGATCAACAATTAATAGATGATTTATTAAAAGATGAAAAAGAGTTAGCAGAGCATAATATGCTCGTTGATTTAGGAAGAAATGATTTAGGAAGAATTTCTAAATTCAATAGTGTACATGTGGTATCTTATATGGATATCTTAAAGTTTTCAAAAGTTATCCATATAGCAAGTGTTGTCAGCAGTGAAATTAAGGAAGAATATAATGCTTTAGATGCAGTTGATGCTTTACTTCCTGCAGGTACTTTATCAGGAGCACCAAAGATTAGGGCATGTCAAATCATTAATCAATTAGAACAAAATAAAAGAGGGATTTATGGAGGAGCTATTGGTTATTTAGATTTTACAGGAAATATGGATTTATGTATTGGCATTCGTTTAGCTTATAAAAGAAACAATGAAATTTCTATTTGTAGTGGTGCAGGAATTGTTTATGATAGTGTTCCTGAAAATGAATATCAAGAATGTTTAAATAAAGCTGGTGCAGTTGTTGAAGCAATTAAAATGGCAGATGGGGGTATTGATTATGATTCTACTTATTGATAATTACGATAGTTTTGCTTATAACCTTTATCAATTGATAGGTTCAATTAATGCAAATATCAAGGTCATTAGAAATGATGAAATGACAGTTGAAGAAATAGACCAACTTCATCCATCATGTATTATTATTTCACCAGGTCCAGGGAAACCAAGTGAAGCAGGTGTTATAGAAGAAGTTGTTCAAAAATGTTATACAAAATATCCTATTTTAGGAGTTTGTTTAGGGCATCAAGCAATTGTTGAAGCTTTTGGTGGAACTGTAAGTTATGCTCAAAGCGTCATGCATGGGAAGTCTTCGACAATTAAAGTAGATACTACAAATCCAATTTTTAAGGGAATCGAGGAAAAGACAGCAGTTGCTAGATATCATAGTTTAGCTGCTAAAAAAGATAATTTACCAGAATGCTTGAAGATTATAGGGGAAAGCGATGATGGTGAAATCATGGCGATTAGTCATAAAAACTATCCTATTTATGGGTTACAGTTTCATCCGGAGTCGATTTTAACAAAAGAAGGTAAAAAAATAGTTGAAAATTTTTTAAAGGAGATACAAAATGATTAGGGAAGCAATTATTAAATTATCAAAAAAAGAAGATTTAACATATCAAGAAGCTTATGAATGTATGAATGAAATCATGGATGATCAAGCTTCTGATATTCAAAAGGCTGCTTATTTAACAGCACTTTCATTAAAAGGTGAAACAATTGATGAAATAACAGCAAGTGCTAAAGGAATGAGAGAACATTGTGTGAAGTTATTAAATGATCAAGATGTTCTTGAAATTGTAGGAACTGGAGGAGATGGATCAAACTCTTTCAATATTTCTACAACTTCATCTATTGTGATTGCTAGTGGTGGTGTTAAAGTTGCTAAGCATGGAAATCGTGCAGCAAGTTCAAAAAGTGGCGCAGCAGATTGTTTAGAAGCTCTTGGAGTAGATATTACAATCAATGAAAAAAGAAGTAAGGAATTATTAAACGATATTAATATTTGTTTCTTATTTGCTCAAAACTATCATTTAGCGATGAAGTATGTTGCACCAGTAAGAAAAGAACTAGGTATTCGTACAGTCTTTAATATTTTAGGACCACTTACGAATCCAGCAGGAGCGACTTATCAAGTAATGGGAGTTTATGATGAATCATTAGTTGAACCACTTGCTCAAGTTTTAAGTAATTTAGGGGTTAAAAGAGCTATGGTGGTTTATGGAAGAGATGGTTTAGATGAAATCTCAGCATCTAATGAAACTTTTGTTTGTGAAATTAATGATGGTCAATTTGAAACTTATACAATTTCACCTGAACAATTTGGTTTACAAAGATGTTTAAAAGATGAACTTGTTGGAGGAACTCCAAAAGAAAACGCTCAAATTACACGAGATGTTTTAAACGGTAAACAAGGTGGACCTAGAACAGCTGTCTTAATGAATGCGGGGGCAGGTTTATATATTGGTGGTAAAGTTGATTCTTTAAAAGCAGGAATTGATTTAGCAGCAGAGTTGATTGATAGTGGAAAGGCAAATGAAAAACTAGAAGAGTTTATAAAAGAATCAAACAAATAGGAGCGTATATTATGATTTTAGAAGATATTGTCGAAAGTACAAAAGAACGTGTTGAAACAAATAAGAAACGTCATTCAATTTATGAATTAAAAGAAAAAGCCTTTGCAATGCCTATTGATCAAAGCTTTCCTTTTAAAAAAGCTTTAGAAAAAGATGGAATGTCTTATATTTTAGAAGTTAAAAGACATTCACCATCAAAAGGACAAATTGTTTCTACTTTTGATTTTAAAGCAATTGCGAAAGAATATGAAATGATTGGAGCAGATGCTATTTCAGTAGTAACTGAACCTGATTATTTTAAAGGGGATGATGATTTTTTAAGAGAAATCAAACGTATTGTAAAGATTCCTGTTTTAAGAAAAGATTTTGTTGTAGATGAATACATGGTATATGAAGCTAAAATACTAGGAGCAGATGCTATCTTATTGATTGCTGGTGTTTTAGATGAAATTACATTAATGCGTTGTGTAAATTTAGCACATAATTTAGGAATGTCAGCCATTGTTGAAACACATAGTTCAATGCAAGTTAAAAAAGCATTACGTGTAGGTGCTAAAATTATTGGTGTTAATAATAGAGATTTAAGAGATTTTAGTGTTGATTTAAATACAACATTAAAATTAAGAGATATGGTTGATGAAGATGTTATCTTTGTCTCTGAAAGTGGTATTAAAACAAGAGAAGATATTGAATTACTAGAAAAACATCATGTAAATGCTGTCTTAATTGGTGAAACAATGATGAAAAGCCATGATAAAAGACATACATTAGAAGTTTTAAAAGGTATTGATGAAGAAGATTAAAATTTGTGGTTTAAAAAGAAGAGAAGATATTGATTATGTAAATACATATCAACCTGATTATATTGGCTTTGTTTTTGCGGGAAAGAAAAGAAAGATTACTTATGATCAGGCAAAAGAATTAAAAAAAGATCTTTTATCTTCGATTCAAGTTGTAGGTGTTTTTGTAAATGAGGATATTTCTTTTGTTGAAAAATTAGTTAAAAATCATGTTATTGATCTTGTACAATTGCATGGTCAAGAAACAAATGAATATATAAAGACTTTAAAACAAAAAATAGATGTTCCAATTATTAAAGCAATTCAAATTAAAAATGATGATTCTTTCAATGTAGACTATGATGTTGATTATTATCTTTTCGATCATGGTTCTGGAGGAACTGGGGAAAGTTTTGATTGGTCTATGTTGAAAGAAGTCAATAAGCCTGTATTTTTAGCAGGAGGAATTAATCTTTCTAATATTGATGAAGCTTTAAAAATGAATGTTTATGGATTAGATGTTTCAAGTGGTGTTGAAACAGATGGTTTTAAAGATAGGGAAAAAATTAAGGAAATCGTAAGGAGAGTTAGAAATGAAAGGTAGATATGGAATACATGGGGGACAGTACATACCTGAAACTTTAATGAGTGAAATTCATAAAATTGAAGAGGCTTATGAATTTTATAAAAATGATCAAGCATTTAATGATGAACTTAATACATTATTAAAAGAATATGCTGGTAGACCATCTTTATTATATTATGCAAAAAAGATGACAGAAGATTTAGGTGGCGCTAAAATCTATTTAAAAAGAGAAGATTTAAACCATACAGGTTCTCATAAAATCAACAATGTATTAGGACAAGCTTTAATGGCTAAAAAAATGGGAAAAACAAGAATTATTGCTGAAACTGGTGCTGGACAACATGGTGTAGCTACAGCCACAGCAGCAGCCTTACTTGGACTTGAATGTGAAATTTTTATGGGAAAAGAAGATACAGATCGTCAAGCTTTAAATGTTTATCGTATGGAACTTTTAGGAGCTAAAGTACATCCTGTAACAACAGGGACAATGACTTTAAAAGATGCGGTCAATGAAGCAATGAGAGAATGGACAAAACGTGTGGATGATACGATGTATGTTTTAGGTTCTGTGATGGGGCCTCATCCATTTCCAATGATGGTGAGAGATTTCCAAAGTGTGATTTCTAAAGAAGCAAGAGAACAAATTCTTGAATATGAAGGGAAACTTCCTACAGCAGTGATGGCCTGTGTTGGTGGTGGAAGTAATGCGATGGGAATGTTCTATAATTTTATCAATGATAAAGATGTAAAACTTATTGGTTGTGAAGCCGCTGGTAAAGGGGTCGATACAGCTTTAACAGCAGCGACAATTGCAACAGGATCATTAGGTGTTTTCCATGGAATGAAATCTTACTTTTGTCAAGATAAATACGGTCAAATTGCACCTGTTTATTCTATTTCAGCAGGTTTAGATTACCCAGGTATTGGACCAGAACATGCTTATTTACATGATACAAAACGTGCTCAATATGTACCAGTTACAGATGATGAAGCAGTGGATGCTTTTGAATACATTGCAAAAACTGAAGGAATTATTTGTGCCATTGAAAGTGCGCATGCGATTGCACATGCAATCAAAATAGCACCAACTATGAAAAAAGATGATATTTTAATTGTTTGTCTTTCAGGTAGAGGAGATAAGGATGTTGCAGCAATTGCAAGATATAGGGGGAAAGAAATCTATGAATAGAATATATAAAGCTTTTGAAAATAAAAAAGCCTTCATTGGTTTTTTAACAGCAGGAGATCCTGTAATAGATAAAACAGTAGACTATATTTTAGATATGGAACAAGCAGGGGCTAGTTTGATTGAAATTGGTATTCCCTTTTCTGATCCAATTGCTGAAGGACCAACCATTCAAGAAGCCAATGTACGTGCTTTAAAAAATAAAGTTACAACAGATGATGTGTTTGAAATGGTTAAAAAAGTAAGAGAAAAAAGTGATATTCCTTTATGCTTTATGACTTATTTAAATGTTGTTTTCCATTACGGTTATGATGAATTCTTTAAAAAATGTCAAGAAGTTGGTATTGATGGTATTATTCTTCCAGATTTACCTTATGAAGAAAGCCAAGAAGTCAAAGATGTTTGTTATAATTATGATGTTACTTTAATTTCAATGATTGCCCCAACAAGTAAAGATCGTGTAGAAATGATTGCAAAAGAAGCAAAAGGATTTATCTATCTTGTATCGTCAATGGGTGTTACAGGAACAAGAGATAATACTTCATTTGCTAATAATCTTGAAGAAATTATTAGACATATTCGTCAAGTAACAGATACACCAGTAGCTATTGGTTTTGGTATTAATAAACCAGAACAAGTGAAAGAATTTAAACAATATGCAGATGGTGTTATTGTTGGTAGTGCAATTGTTAATATTATTAAAGAACATGGTGCAAATGCGGATGAACCTTTAAAAGAATATATTCAATCACTTACAAATGAACTATAAATAAAGTGCAAGCAAAGGCTTGCCTTTTTATTTTATTATATATATCGAATATCGATAATTAAATTAAAATGTTTATATTCATCATTTTTGTCTATCCTAAAAATGTGGAGGTAAATCTATGAATATAAAAAAATATAATGAAATTGCAGATAAAAATAAACCACAAAAACAAGTATTAAAACATACAATCAGTGCTTTTTTAGTAGGTGGTGTGATTGGTATGATAGGAGAATTCTTTTTGAATCTTTATAAAGAATTATTTTCTTTTAGTGAAAAGGAAGCAACACCTATTATGTTGATTACTCTTATTTTAATTGCAGCTCTTTTAACAGGTTTAGGAATCTATGACCGTTTAGGTGATTTTGCAGGAGCAGGTTCCTTTATTCCCATTACAGGTTTTTCAAATGCGATGACTTCAAGTGCCTTAGAAGCAAGAAGTGAAGGTTTAGTGACGGGAATAGGTGCTAATATTTTTAAACTTGGTGGAGCGGTGATTACTTTTGGAATCGTTGCTTCGTTTGTATTAGGAGGACTACGTTATGTCATCACCTATTTCTGGTAGTAGTTTTGTTTTTAAAGATGTCTATATTCAAAGTGTTGGGACAACAGCAGGAGTTATTGAACATCAAGGACCGTTAGGACATTATTTTGATAAACATTATCCTAATCATTATCATCATCATGCAAGTTATGAACAAGCAGAAATTGAAATGCTGAAAGATGCTATCCTTATTTGTTTAAAAAAAGGAAAAGTAAAAAAAGAAGAAATTGATTTATATTTTGGAGGAGACTTAAATAATCAAATTACAGCGTGTTATTATTATGCTAATCATTTACATCGACCTTTTATTGGCTTATATAGTGCATGTAGTACGATTGGACTAGCTCTAGCAAATGCTGCGATTATGATTGAAAATCATAATATTCATAATGCTATTGCCTGTACGGTTTCTCATAATGCAACAGCTGAAAGACAATTTAGATATCCTTTAGAATATGGTATTCAAAGAAAAGAAACGATGACTTTTACAGCAACAGGAAGCGTCGCTGTTTTTCTAACAAACAAACCAAGTCAAGTAAGGATTGAATCAATTACTTTAGGAAAAGTAATTGATTATGATCAATATGATGCTAATGATATGGGGCGTGCTATGGCCCCTGCAGCTTTAGATACTTATTTACAACATATGAAAGATTTAAACAGAGATGGTACTTATTATGATTTGATTTTAACAGGTGATCTTTCTCATTATGGAAAAACGATTATGAAAGAACTTTTAAAAGAAGAAAATCAAAAGTATAACGATTATGATGATTGTGGTTGTTTACTTTATGATGTTAGACAAAATGTCTATCAAGGAGGAAGTGGTCCTGTATGTAATGGACTTGTCAGCTTTGGTTATGTTTATCAAATGATGTTAAAAGGCAAATATAATCGTGTTTTAATTCTTGCTACGGGAGCTCTTTTAAATCCTGTCATGACAAATCAAAAATTATCGATTCCTTGTGTTTGTCATGGTTATGTATTGGAGGTTGTCAAATGAACTATGTATTATCTTTTTTATTCTGTGGCTTTGTCTGTGTTATTGCCCAGTTAATTTATGAGTATACTAAATTAACGCCAGGACATATTACGTGTAGCTTTGTTGTATTAGGAGCACTTTTAGATTTATTTCATATTTATGATCGTCTAATTAAAATCTTTCATGCAGGAGCCATGCTTCCTATTACAAGTTTTGGTCATTCTTTAATGCATGGAGCAATGGCTATGACAAAAGAATATGGTGTTTTTGGATTAGCTATGGGAATGTTTGATTTAACAGCAGCAGGAATTTCATCGGCCATTTTATTTGCGTTTATCATTGCACTTTTCTTTAAACCAAAATCATGAAAAATCCTTCTTTTGATTTAAATGTAAGATATTTAGATTTTGATGGTCGAAAAATTGAAATTAATTATGTTTCTAGTTTATGTTCTGATGAATTGATTGCTTATTTAGTAGAAGGAATTACTAATGCAAAAGGAAAGACATTGAAGGATTGTTTGAATAATGGGGATGTCAAAGAAGAACTCAATAAAGAAAACTATGAATATGCGATGCTTACAGGATGTGCTATTGTTAAAGATATAACTGAAAGTAAAGTTTATGTTTTAGATACAAGACATTTTCCTACTCGTTCAATTGAAGAACCTGATACAGAAAAGTCAGTTAGAGGAAGTAAAGATGGTTTTAATGAAAATCTTTTAAATTGTGCTGGCTTGATTAGAAGACGTATTCGTACGTTAGACTTAGTAATGGAAAAAGTTACAGTTGGTAAAAAAAATAAATTAGATATTTGTTTATGTTATTTAAAAAGTGAAATAGATCAAACGATGTTAAAAAGTATTAAAGAAAGACTTGATGAAATAAAAAATGAAGATTTAATTATGACAGATCGTGCTCTAGAAGAATTAATTTTTGACCAAGGTTATAATCCTTTTCCACTTGTAAGATACAGCGAAAGACCAGATGTGGTATCAACACATATTCATCATGGTTATCTTGCAATTATTTGTGATACTTCAAGTTCAGTTATGATGTTACCAACAACTTTGTTTGAAATATTAGAACATGTTGAAGAACATCGTCAAACACCGATTATTGGTACTTTTATTCGTTTGATTCGTTTTAGTGCTGTTTTTCTTTCAATTTATTTAGTTCCTTTATGGATGTTGATTGTAAATCAAGGAAATGTCAGTTTAAAAAAATTATTTTCAATTATTTTAGTAGAACTTGCTGTTGAATTATTAAGAATTGCAACTATTCATACTCCTGATTCTATTTCCAATACAATGGGGATGATTGCTGCTATTTTATTAGGTGAATTTGCAATCGAGCTTGGTTTTTTTTCAGGAGAAATTCTTTTGTTTGTATCCATTGGAAATGTTTGTGGTTTTGCCACACCTAATTATGAGTTATCTTTAACGAATAAATATGTAAAGATATTTATGATTTTATGTTCAGGATTATTTGGTTGGTTAGGTTTTATTGCTTATCAAGTTATTTTATATATGTATTTAATATCATTAAAACCTTTTGGCTTTTCTTATCTTTATCCATTGATTCCATTTAATGGAAAAGATTTACTTCAATTCATTATTAGAGAACCTAAGAAATAAAAATTTATAATAATTTTTATTTCAAATATGTATAAATCGTACATATATATGGTAAAATATATGTACGATTTATACGGAGGTGGAATTATGTCATTTGATCAAGAATTTGACGAGTTAGTAAAAAAGAATAATGGTCTGATTAGATATTGTGAGCTTACAAATATTGGATATAACCAAAGACAAATAAAAAAACTAGAGATTGAAATGGTTATTGAAAGAATTGAAAAAGGAATTTATTGTCATAAAGATTATTATCCAGATATGTTAAAGGTG
>UQVG01000071.1 GCA_900544435.1 uncultured Erysipelotrichaceae bacterium
TATTTCCCTCATCAAGTTACAAAATATATTTTAGATCCTCAAGTCATTGATATTATTTGTTTTTGTACTAAAAATCCTAAACCAATGCTTTCACGTCTAGATTTAATCAAAGACTATAAACAATTTTGGTTTGTAACAATTACCCCTTATAATCAAATGATTGAACCCTATGTTCCTAATAAAAATGAAATTATTCGTAGCTTCATTGAACTATCTAAAAAAATAGGAAGTCATTGTATTGGTTGGCGTTATGACCCTATCTTTTTAAATGATTATTATACTATCGAATATCATCTTCGAATCTTTGAAAAAATGTGTCAAAAACTCACTGGATATACTCATCAATGTGTCATTAGTTTTATTGATCTTTACCAAAAAACAAAAAAGAATTTTAAAGATGTTCAAGAAGTAAGTCAAAAAGATCAAATTTATCTTTGTCAAAAATTTGTAGAAATTGGAAAAAAATATGACATTGAAATCTATACATGTCACGAAAATGAATCTTTAAAAACAACAGGTGTTCATACAAGTGGCTGCATGAACCAACAAATTATTGAAAGAGCTCTTGGTGATTCATTAAAACTACCTAAAATAAATGAAGCTAGACAAGGATGTCGTTGTTTATTAAATAATGATATTGGCGTTTATAATACGTGTTTACATGGTTGCCTTTATTGTTATGCCAATTATGATCGTGCAACTGTTTTAAAAAATGTTAAAATGCATAATAAAAAGTCCCCTTTTTTAATTGGAGACTTTCAAAAAGACGATATTATTAAAGAAGCAAAACAAGTTTCTTATATTGATCGACAACTTTCCCTATTTTAAAGGATGTGCGTGGCGATAAGCAACACCTCTAGTAATACGTAATAAATTATCTTCTCCAGGAAATTTAACAGGCACGACTGGATTTTCTTGATACATTTTCATTACATCTTCAATATCGACAATGATTTCATCAAATTTCATGAGTCCATACATTTTAGGTGGAAGTAAATAAAGTGGTTTATCAATTGTTTGATTTTTTAAAGCTCTATCTAATTCTACCTTCAAATGTGGACATAAAATGACAACATCAAAACGGTCTAATTCTTTTAATCCTAAACCAAATGGTAAAAATTCAATACTGTATTTATCTTCTAAATTTTTTTCTTTAATTTCTTTTTCCATTCTTGTTGCAATAGCACTTGAAGAAAAGCCTCCACCACAACATAATAATATTCTAATCATTTAAACACCTCACTATTTGTCAGTATAACATATCCTCCGTTTCAATGTAAGGGCTTTTATTTTTCTTTGTAATCTTTATCTTATCTTTTTAAGTTTCACTTTTTTACCTTTTCATCATATTTTATAGTAGGTGATTTTATGTATCCTTATCAAAACCCTAATTATTATTACTATCAACCTCAGATGTATCCTTATTTTCAAAGAATGCCTAAAAAATTTAATTTACAACATACTCTTCATACAACGATACGAGGAATTCAAATTGCAAATCAAGTTATACCTATTATCTATCAAGTAAAACCATTAATTGATAATACCAAACAAGGTTTGACTTTATTAAAAGCAATGAATCATTTAAATGACATAGATTTTGATGAAATAGAAAAGGAATTAAAACCAATTTCTAAAGAAAACAATGAAATATTTGAAAATATGTTATAATCATCTTTGAGGTGATAAAAAATGTTAGTAAAAGGAATTGTTCCTAGAGGGTATTGTAAAGGCGTTGTTCGTGCAATTGAAATAGCTAAAAAACAAGCACACCAAACAACACCTGTTTATATTCTAGGAATGATTGTACATAATCAATATATTGTAAATGCTTTAGAAGATTTAGGAATTCAAACAATTGATATCAAAGGAAAAACACGATTAGAACTATTAGATGAAATCAATGAAGGAAAAGTCATTATTACTGCTCATGGAGCAAGTCAAAAAGTATTTGATAAAGCGAAAGAAAAAGGTTTAGAAGTAATTGATGCTTCTTGTTTAGATGTAATTAAAACTCATGATCTTATTCAAGATAAATTAAATGAAGGTTATGAAATTTTGTATATTGGTAAAAAGGGGCATCCTGAAGCAGAAGGCGCAATTTCAATTGATGAAAAAAGAATTCATTTAATAACAAATACAGATGATTTAAAAGCAATAGATCCTACTAAAAAATATGTTATGACTAATCAAACAACAATGTCGCTTTATGATGTTTATGATTTATGCGAAAAAGCAAAAGAGATTTTACCTTTTGTAGAAATTGAAAAAGAAACATGCACAGCTACTAAAATACGTCAAGAAGCTATTAAAAACATTGAAGATGATGTTGATATTATCTTTATTGTGGGTGATCCTCATTCAAACAATACAAGAAAACTTGCAAGTATTGCTCATGATTATCATACATGTGATGTTTATATGATTGAAAGTATTGATGATTTAGAAATTGAATGGTTAAAAAATAAAAGATATGCTGCTGTAAGCTCAGGAGCTTCTACACCAACATATCTTACAAATCAAGTAATTGATTATTTAAAACAATTTGATATCAATGATTCTAAAACATATCAAAAACCTATCATTGATAAAAATAAAATATTAAACCAAAAAGATGCCTAGGCATCTTTTTCTTGTGGTAACCATTGTACTTTGAAAAAATAAATAATAAAAATCAAACTACATACGACCCATGTTGTAGGCCATCCTAAAAAGACATAAACAATATCACTTGTTACTTTTGTAATTAAGAAAAGATAAATTTGTCTTAAGAAAACAAAAGAGAATATCATCACATACATTGGAACAGCTGAACGTCCAGCTCCACGTAAAACTCCATTGATAACTTGATTGATTGGTAAAACAATATAGAATGGTAAGAATGTTAACTGCATCAATCTTCCAGCATCAATTACATCTTTTTCTTGATTAAATAAGGCAATAAAATCACGACCAAAGAAATACATAATTACTACAAAACAAGCAATGGTAAGTGTTGCTAATGCTGTTGTAATATAAGCTCCTTTTTTTACACGGTCATACTGTTTGGCTCCTATATTTTGACCAACAAAAGTTGTAATAGCCATATTAAAGGCTTGTAAAGGTAAGTTAACAAAACCATCTATTTTAATCGTTACAGAATAACCTGCAATGACAGAGGCTCCATAAGCATTAATATAAGATTGAACAATAACATTTGATAAAGAAACAATACTTTGTTGAAAACCTGTAGGTAAACCAATTTTTATAATTTTTAATAAAATTTCTTTGTCAAAACCAATTTCCTTTAAAACAACTTTATAATCATCCTCTGTTTTCATTAAAACATACATGACCATAATCGCTGAAATAGCTTGAGCGATTAAAGTCGCATATCCTGCACCAGCTACACCAAAATGAAAATATTTAACAAATAAAAAGTCTAAGATAATATTAATAACACTTGAAAAAATCAAAAAATAAAGCGGTCTTTTAGAATCTCCCACCGAACGTAAGATACCTGATCCCATATTATAGACCATTACAAAAATAAGACTCCAAAAATAAATAGACAAATAAGTTGAAGCTTCAGAAAAAACTTCACTAGGAACACCGATTGCTTTTAAAATTGGATCATTAAATAATAAACCAACAATCGTTAAAACAACTCCCATAACAAGAGTTAAAGCGATACTATTATGAATTGCTCTTTTCATTTTACAAGTATTACCAGCTCCAAAGAATTGAGCAATAACAACTCCTGCTCCTGTTGAAATGCCCATAAAAAAACCAATCAACATATTAATGATGGGTGTACTTGCACCAACTGCCGCTAAAGCAACTTTTCCAACATAATTTCCTACAACATAAGAATCGACTGCATTATAAAGCTGTTGGAATAAGTTACCTATTAATAAAGGAATTGAAAACAAAATAATTGCTTTGACAATACTTCCTTTTGTTAAATCCTGTGTATTTCCTTTCATACATTCACCTTCCGCTTATAATTTTACTCTTATTTTATTGAAAACAAAAATATTTGCACGAAATGAAAAAAATAATTTCAATACATTCTTTTCGCTATAATAAAATTAAGTTGGAGGTTAGTTATGAGTAAAAAAATTATCTTTTTTGATGTTGATGGTACTCTCGTTGATGTCAGACCTGCAAGAGAATATGTACCAGAATCAACAATCAAAGCAGTAAGAGAAACAAGAAAAAAAGGAAATCTATGTTTTTTATGTACAGGAAGATCACTTGCTGAAATCTATCCTCATATTTTAGATGTAGGTTTTGATGGTATTATTGGTGCTGGTGGTGGATTTGTAACAATTGGTGAAGACATGCTTTATCATAAAAAAGTATCTGATAAAGATGTCCATCGTGTTGTAGATTTTTTTGAAGAAAATGATTATGACTATTATCTTGAAAGTAATGGTGGTTTGTTTGCTAGTGAAAATTTAGTACCTCGCTTAGAAATGATTACTTATGGCGATTTAGAAAATGATGAAAAGGCTAGAAAGAAAAAAGCTGAACAACCAAGTCACTTTATTACATCTTTAATAGAGGGAGAAAGTATGTATCGTAGTGATGTCAATAAAATTTGTTTTTTAGAAAATAAAGATATTCCTTTTCAAACAATTATAGATAACTTTTCTGATGCATTCAATGTTATTCATTGTACCGTTCCTGCTTTTGGAGATGATTCAGGAGAATTATCCGTTGTCGGTGTTAACAAAGCAAGTGCCATTGAAACACTCATCAAACATTTAAACATTCCTCAAGAAAATACTTTTGCCTTTGGTGATGGCATGAATGATGCTGATATGTTAGAGTATTGCCATGTCGGTATTGCTGTTGGTAACGCTAAAGAGGGTTTAAAAGCAATTGCTGATGAAGTATGTGATGACATTGCTGAAGATGGTATTTATAAAACCATGAAAAAATATCAACTTATATAAAAAAACATTGGATTTTTTTCCAATGTTTTTTATTAGAGTAAATGTGACATTAAAATGGTTGCAAGTCCTAAAAAAGCAAAGAATCCAAACATATCTGTACATGTTGTTACAAAAACTCCACTTGCAAGAGCTGGATCAACATGAAATCTATCTAAAATAACCGGTACAAAATAACCTGCAAGTGTTGCAACAATCATGTTACAAATCATGGCAAGTCCAGCTACAACACCAAACCATGGATTACCAGCAAAGAACCAAGCCCCTACTGAAACTAATGCCCCAATGATAACACCATTTAAAATACCAAGTCCAATTTCTTTTAATAAAACTTTGCGAGCATTTTCTTTATCTAATTCTCCTAGTGATAAACCACGAACAACAATAGTTAAAGTTTGTGTTCCGGCATTACCACCCATTCCTGTAATAATCGGGCTAATCGTTGCAAGAGCAACAACCTTAGCAATTGTTCCTTCAAAGACACTAACAACACTTGAAGCCATAATTGCTGTAAAAAGATTGACAATCAACCAAGGAATACGGTTTTTAAATGATTCTACAAGCGTTGAATCTAAACGTTCTTCAGAACCAACCCCTCCTAATAAGTTCATGTCTTCAGTTGTTTCTTCTTCGATGACATCCATAACATCATCGATATCAATAACGCCTAATAAATGATGTTGTTCATCTATAACAGGCATCAAAATATATCCATATTTACTAAAAGTCTTCGCAACTTCTTCTTGGTCTTCATAATAATAAACAGCTTTAACATTTTGATTTGTAATCTCAAGCATTGGTGTATCAAAGGTACTTGTAACGATATCACCTAAAGAAACAACTCCCTTTAACACATTTTCCTTATCAACAACGTAAAGATAATGTCTTGGTTCTTCTTCAGTTGTTTGTAAAAATAATAATGTTTCTTTAACTGTATTATTTGCATGGATATCTAAATACTCAGTTGTCATAATTCCCCCAGCAGTTTCTGGGTTATATTGTAATAACTGTTTGACATCTTCTTTATCGTCATCTTCCAACAATTCTAAAAAAGCATTTTTTTCATCTTCATCTTCGATTGATCCAATAACATCCGTAATAACGTCATGGCTAACTTCATCTAAGATTTGTTTTTGTTTATATTTTGAAAATAAATTCAACCATTCTAAGATAAGTTCTTCATCATCTTCTTCATCTAAAATATCACCAATAACTTCATTTGGTAAATGTTCTAAGATTTCTTTTGATGAATCTTCATCTTCATGCAAAATATCAAGGATATCTGCCGGGTGAATATTTTCTAAAACTTCTTTAATTATTTCTTTATTCCCGTGAAGAATTAAATTCTTTAATTCTTCAGAAGTCATTTGTTTTATCATTTATTTTCCCCCTCTTATTTAAAGAGGAACTTTACCGACGGTGGTAAATGATCCTCACTATTATCATTGTGTCCACCGGATAACGGGTCTACTATCATTTTTACCACCTCCACCTTGTTCATTTTATCATAATGTTCAAACTTTTAAAGAAAAAAATCATTTTTTACATAATAAAAAGATTGATTTTATAAAAAAAGAAGATAACATTTGCTATCTTCTTATTTCGAGCACATATTTCTTTGATTTTCTTGATCATAATCAAATAATCCATCATTCTTTTCTTCAAGTGCTTTTATCATATGATAAGTATATTCATTATAAGGTGTAGGAATGTGAAGTTCTTTACCCATTTTGATTAAAGCTCCAGAAAACATATCAATTTCACTATGACGTTTAGCATCTAAATCTTGCAATGTAGAATAACGAGCAGTTGCAGGTACAGCACTTCCTCGCGTCGAAGAAGAATCAGCTTTACTTAAATCAATTCCTTTAGCATGCGCAATGGTTTCAAGTTCATGACGTAAACCATCTTGAATAAATTTCATATGTTCACTATCACGATAACATCCTACTCCAGCTCCTAAAATAGCTTGAGGTAAATTATTACATACATTTAAACGAAATTTACTCCAAATTTCTTCTTGAATATAATTACTTACACGATAATGAATCCCTGTATTTTCAAATAATGATTCTATTGCTTGTACACGTTTGCTTTGATAAGGTGCTTGCAATTCTCCAAAAACAATCCCAATGGTTGTTTCAGGATCAAAGCAATAACCATTTTCTTTATGTGAAGCAATCTTAATTAAAGATGGCATGAGATGTTCTTTACCTATGACTTCTCCAATGATTTCTTCACTATCTACACCATTCATTAAAGACATGACAATTGTATGATCGTCAACAATTGTTTGAATAGATTTTAAGGCATCTTTCAAAGCACCATATTTTAAAGAAACAATCAATAAATCCACTCCATGTGCTTCTGTCGGTGACCATACTTCTGGATAATACATTTGATCATTGATCAAACATCCCTTTTGTAAACGTTTAGCACGTTCACCTTCTCCAATAACACCTAATTTTACTTTTTTGTCTAATCCCCAAATAATATATGAACCTACTGCTCCAGCACCTAAAACAGCAACTGTTTTTATTTCCATTTTTTCATCCCCCATTTATTTTTCTATATTGTAGCACAAAATTTATAAGTTAAAAATGTGTACAGCAATATTGAAATAAACAAGAATAGAGCATGTATCTACAATTGTTGTAATAAGTGGTGAAGCCATAATTGCTGGATCTAAACCAATTTGATTGGCAACTAAAGGAAGAATACAACCAATTAATTTAGATAAAATAACTGTTACAATTAAAGATAAAGCAATCACAAAAGCAATATTAAGGTCTTGATACATCACATAAATTCTAAATCCATTAGCAATCGCTAAAATCACCCCTACTACTAATGCAATTCTAAATTCTTTAAACATCACTTTAAAAATTTCTTTAAAACGTATTTCATTTAAAGCAATCCCTCTAATAATTAAAGTAGAACTTTGAGAGCCACAATTTCCTCCTGTATCCATCAACATAGGAATAAATGAGACTAATAAAGGTACTGCTTGAAAAGCATTTTCATATCTTGTAATAATACTTCCTGTAAGTGTTGCAGAAAACATCAATACAAGTAACCAAATAATACGATGTTTAGCATGTTCAAAAACAGATGTTTCAAAATAACTTTTATCATGTGGTTCTACAGCAGCCATTTTAGAAATATCTTCACTAGTTTCATCTACCATAACATCCATGACATCATCAACTGTCACAATTCCTACAAGCATTTTTTCATCATCTAAAACAGGTAAAACAACTAAATCATATTTTCTAAAAATATTAACAACTTCTTCTTGATCTGTATGAGTATAAACATATTGAAAATCTTCTTTCATAATTTCTTCAATACTTTTATTTTCATCATTTAATAAAATATCTTTCGTCGAAACAATTCCTATTAATTTCTTATCTTGGCAGACATAACTTGTGTAAATGCTTTTACAATGATTTCCATTTTGTTTAATATAAGTTAAAGCATCTTTAAGTTGAATTTCTTTCTTTAAAGAAAGAAATTCAGTAGTCATAATTGTTCCAGCACTATCTTTAGGATAACTCAAAAGTTGATTGATGACTTTTCTTTGATTTTCATCGACATGTTTTAAAAGTCTAGTTACTAAATTTGCAGGCAATTCTTCGATTAAATCTACAAGATCATCCATATATTGATTTTCAATCAATGATTCTAACTCTTTTTCACTAAACAATTCTACAAGTTGACTTTGCATTTTAATATCCATATTTGAAAATACTTGTGCTGCTTTCTTTTTAGAAAGTAAGCGAAAAGCAATAGCACAATCATCTATTTGTATTTGTTGTAAAAGATAAGCTATATCGACAGCATTGTTTTCCATTAATAAAGTATGTAATTGTTTGTATTGTTTTGTATTTAATAATTCTAGCAATAATTCTTTTTTCATTTTGATATTTCCTCCTTCTTTGAATTTGCCTTTGACAACCCTCGTCCATATAACTCACCTCCTTACAAAAAAACATCGCTGCTTGAGCGATGTTCTATTCCATTTCATCCGTTCAAGCTTTAGTATCACAGGGCATATCAATTACATTAAACAAAGCCTTTGCGACTTTATCTGCTAACCAGCGCATTGTGTCTCCACAATTTTGCGGCAGTAATCTTAGGATATCCAAATCCCTGCGGCAACCTCACCTACCGTTGTTTATTCAATTCATTTTCATTATATTTATTAACTTAATTAACCATCTGACACATCTTTTGATTTAACTCCGTTATTCTCACTTTAAA
>UQVG01000072.1 GCA_900544435.1 uncultured Erysipelotrichaceae bacterium
GATCTTTTCCACTTCCACTTAACTTATAATGTGAAATACATTTCACAAGTTTTTTCTTAACAACAGCCATTACAGAAATTTCACTATTAAAATAATCTACACAAAATATTTTATCAGCAGTTTCTACATCTCCATTAGCACAAGCATGGATATATGTTTTACCTTTATCTGTTACACGTGAAGCAAGTGCTAAAGTTTCTGCAGTTGCTGCATAAGAACAAATTCCTCCATCGTCTACAGAACCTGTTCTATTTCTATAAGTAATACATGAAAAACGTCCATAGTTAAATGCATACCATGGATCTGTTGGTGTAACAAAATATTTTTTAAATATTAATTCACCATTTTCTACATCAATTTGGAATGTATAAATTCCTCTTGTTTGTTTATTTCCTAAAGAATTAGCAAAAAAACCCTTTGTAATTCTTCTTTTTCCTCCAAATAAATTAAATGCCATTTCTTTCACCTCATTATGATTTTAATTATTTTTTATGAACTGTTGATGTCTAAAAAAGGAAAAAGCTAATTTTCATTAGCTTTTATGAGTTACACTCTTCATCTTCTCCTTCACAATATTCAGTTTCATCATCTTCTTCTGAAACAAAAGATTGGAATACTTCTTCAACTAATTCCCATTCCTCAGGAGTTTCAATTGGAAATAAACCACCTTCATCATCAAAGATTGCTGCTTGTGCTTCAGGTTCATCTTTTTCAGGATCAAAATAAACAACATATTTATGTCCATTTTCATCATTTTCAAATGTAAATAGAATTTCATATTCTACTTCATTTCCTAATTCATCTGTTACAACAATTGTATTTTCATCCATAATTTATCCTCTATCTAAGTAACCTTGTAAAATAGCAACAGCTGCCATTTTATCAATTACCTGTTTTCTTTTTTTTCTTGATACATCAGCAAAAAGTAGTTGATTTTCAGCAACAACAGTTGTTAATCGTTCATCAATTAAAATAACATTGATTCCTTCAATCATTTCTTCTAGTTGCATTTTAAATTCAATTGAAATTTGTCCTCTTTCACCAATATCACCATTCATATGTTTTGGTAAACCTAAAACAATTGTTTCAATATCATTTTCTTCAACGATTTCTTTAACGTGCTTAGCACAAGTTAAATAATCATCAGGTTTAAAACGAAATGTTTCAACGCCATGAGCAATCATACCTAAAATATCTGACATGGCAATACCACAAGTTCTAGACCCTAAATCAAGACCTAATACTTTTTTCATTATTCTTTCTCCAAATAAGATTTTACTAATTCTTCAATAATTTCATCTCTTTCAACTTGTTGAATAATGTTTCTTGCATTTTTATGTGAAGAGATATATGCAGGATCATTAGATATGAGATAACCCGCAATTTGATGTACAGCATTGTACCCTCTTTCATTTAAAGCATTAATAACCGTTTTAAGATTACTACGTATCATTTCTCTACGCATATCTTCTGAACTAAATACTCTTGTTTTTGTTAAATCTTCCATCTAACTCACCCTCTTTTCTATAATATATATTATACCTTATACCGTATTAAATTACAAAATATTTTTTAAAGCAGCTTTGATTTTAGAAATATTATCGTTGATTGCACATCCACCTTGAGCAAAGTCAGGTTTTCCACCACCACGACCATCTACAACTTCATTGATTGCTTTAATGATATTTCCTGCTTTATATTGACCAATTAAATCTTTTGATACAGAAACAAAGTATGAACATTTTTCTTCATATCTAGAAACTAAAACAACAATACCACTTTCTAATTGATCTCTAAAGTCAAATGTTAATTGTTTAGCCTTAGCATTTTCTAATTGTTCTTCAACATATAATACTTTAACACCATTGATTTCTTCAACATCATTTGCTTTTGATGCAGCTTGAATCGCATTTAATTTAGCTGATAATTGTTCAACTTCTGCTTTTGCTTCTTTTAAATCTTCTTTTAATGCTTCTACTTTGTTTACAACATCTTTTCTATTTTTAAGATTTAATGTTGCAGCAATTGTATCTACTGTTTCTTTTTCATGAACCATTGCATTATAAGCAGCTAAACCACTTTGTGCCACAATACGTCTAATTCCACTACCTACAGATTCTTCACTAACGATTTTAAATAAACCAATTTCAGAACTGTTTGAAACATGACAACCACCACATAATTCAATAGAGTAATCTCCAATGTTGACAACACGAACAACATCTCCGTATTTTTCATCAAATAAAGCCATTGCTCCTGATGCTAAAGCTTCTTCCTTTGTCATATTTTTAATAACAACTGGACGTCCTTCAAAAACAATTTGATTTACTTTTTCTTCAATTTCTTTTAATAATTCAACAGAAATTTTTTCAAAATGCGTAAAGTCAAATCTTAAAACTTTATCATCAACATAAGAACCTGCTTGGCTGATATGATCACCTAAAGTTTCTTGTAAAGCTTTTTGTAAAATATGTGTTGCACTATGGTTTGCTGTGATTTGACGACGTTTTTGTTGATCAACTGTTAAAGTAAAAGTATCTCCTAAATGAATAGATCCTTCTTGTACTTCCACAAAATGCATATGTTGTTTATTTGGCGCATTTAATGTATTAACAACATTTGCATGTGTTGTATCGTTATCTAATGAACCAGTATCACCACATTGTCCACCCATTTCTGCATAAAATGGAGTTGTATCAAAGATAACTTCTCCTTTATCAGTGATTTCATCAGTTTTAACACCATCTTTAAATAAACCAATAACTTTTCCTTGAATTGGTGTAGGATCATAAACAAATGTAGAAGGTTCAACAAAAGCCATTAAATCAGGTTTTTGACTTGCCATTGATTCATTGTTATCACGTGATGCACGAGATCTTTCTTGTTGAATTTTTAATTCTTCTTTAAATTCTTCTTCATTAACTGTTAAATTTGATTCTTCAGCAATTTCTAATGTTAATTCAAATGGGAAACCATATGTATCATAAAGTTTGAAAGCATCTTTTCCACTGATTTCTCCATTTTCATTTTTATCAATTAATGATTTTAATAATTTTTCACCATTTAATAATGTCTTATGGAAAGCTTCTTCTTCTTTTTTAACCATTGTTGAAATAAAATCTTGTTTTTCTGGTAAATAATCATAGAAGTCTTTCATCATATCACAAACTAATGGTACTAAGTCATACATAAATGCTTTTTCAATACCAATTTGTTTACCATAACGAACAGCACGTCTTAAAATACGTCTTAAAACATATCCTCTACCAGCATTATCGAACATTGCTCCATCAGCTAAGGCAAAAGTAACTGTACGAATGTGGTCAGCAATAACACGGTAAGCCATTTTGTTTTCTTCATAAGAAACATTTGCTAACTTTTCAGTAGCATGAATAATTGGTAAGAATAAATCAGTATCAAAGTTTGTTTCTCCACCTTGAATAATACTTACTAATCTTTCAAGTCCCATACCAGTATCAATATTTTTTTGTGGAAGTTCTTTATATTCTTTACGATCAATAGCTGGATTACAATCATATTGAGAGAAAACAACGTTCCATACTTCAATATAACGATCATTTTCCATTTCTTCGAAGAATAATTTTTCTCCTAAACCTTCAGGATCATATTTTTCTCCACGGTCATAGAAAATTTCTGAGTCAGGACCACCTGGACCTTCTCCAATTTCCCAGAAGTTTTCATATGTTTTTAAAATATGACTTGGATCTACATGACATACTTCTGTCCAAATACGGTAAGCATCTTCATCATCTGTATAAACAGTAACATATAATTTTTCTTTATCAAAACCAATCCATTCTGGACTTGTTAAAAATTCCCATGCAAATGGAATTGCTTCTTCTTTAAAATAATCTCCAATTGAGAAGTTACCTAGCATTTCAAAGAATGTATGATGTCTTGCTGTTTTACCAACATTTTCAATATCGTTTGTACGAATTGATTTTTGTGCATTCGCAATACGATTACATGCTGGTTTTTCACTACCATCAAAATATTTTTTTAGTGCAGCAACCCCTGCATTGATCCATAATAAAGTTGGATCGTTATGAGGAATAAGTGATGCACCTGGTTCGATCATATGTCCTTTAGATTTGAAATAATCCAAGAACATTTGTCTTACTTGATTTCCTGTTAATTGTTTCATTTCTTTTCTCCTTTTTTGACAATATAAAAAGTCGTCCTTATCTAGGAACGACTTTATCGCGGTACCATCCTAGTTCATGTAAAAATACATGCCCTTAATTAAACTTTAACGCAGTTATACGGTAATCATTAATTACTCTCCAAAGTAGCTTTCCTATATATCCTATAAACATTTTCACCCACCATGTTCTCTCTAAAATACTCTATATAGTACTGATCTTTTTCAACGATTTATTTGCATTATACACGAAATACAAAAGTATTTCAATATCTTACATTTTTTCTTTAATTGTTTCCATAACATGGCAACCACATTCAGTTTCACTAAATAGAAGTGCTAATGATGTAAGAGTTAATGCCATAATAATATTATTGCGTTTCATTTTATCACCTCTATTTGAGTATGTCTTTATTTTACAAAATTATACAGTTTCATCATCATTTAAAAAATCTGTAATATTTTGTTTAAGTTCTTGATCAAATGAAGATTCTTCATATGTTTCTACATCCTTATTTTGATTGATTTTACTTGCTAGCGTTGTTTTTCTTTTACTATCAGAAACATTTTTTATGCCATAAAGAAAAGCTTGCGGATTACCTAAAATAAATAATGCTTGTTTAGCTCTTGTAAGACCTGTATAAATCAAATTTCTTTTAAGCATGATATGATAATCATTTAAAATTGGCATAATAACAATTTTAAACTCATTTCCTTGTGCTTTATGAATAGACATACAATAAGCTAATGTAAAAGTTAAAAAATCTTTTGATGTATATTCAACTAAATTACCATCATAATCAACAATAAGTGTATCTTCTAAATATTCAAAACCATCTTTACGATTAATTTCAACTAAAACACCAATATCACCATTATAAATATCATCACCTGGTCTATTTTTTAATTGTAAGATCTTATCTCCTTCTCGATAAACTTTCTGTCCAATACGATATTCTTCTTGATGACTCTTAGGATTAAAAATTTCCTGTAAAGCCAAATTTAAAGCATTGATTCCTGCAACACCTTGATAAATTGGTGCTAAAACTTGTATATCATTTTGATCATAGCCATTTTCTATTGCTTTTTTTACAATTGTTGTCACATTTTTAATAATCTCAAAATTGGTACTATTATAAAAATGAATATCTTTATATTGTTCAAACAATGATAAATCATTCACTTCTTGATGAATCAATTGATGGGCCAATTGAACAATTCCTGAATCTTTTGATTGACGATAAATCTCATCCAATTCAATAACTTTTAACTGACTTTCAATAAAATCTTTTAAAACATTTCCTGGCGCTACTGAAGGAAGTTGATGATAATCACCAATAAATAACACTTTATGAACACGTCTGCTTGCATCAAATAATTTAGATAAAAGTAAACTATCAACCATCGAAAACTCATCAATAATTAAAACTTGACTACTTAAAGGATTATTTCGATTCATCGCAAATGAGTTTTTGTGTAAATCCCATTTAAGTTCTCGATGAATCGTACAAGCATCCAAACCTGTTAATTCACTTAATCTTTTCGCTGCTCTTCCTGTAGGTGCTACAAGAGAAATCGCATCTTCTGGATAAAGTGTTCGATAGATTTGAATCAGCGCTTTAACAACCGTTGTTTTCCCAGTTCCTGGTCCTCCTGTTAAAATCATCATTGGATATTTTAAAAAGTATTCTATCGCTTCTTTTTGTTTTGTTGAATAGATAATACCAAATTTATCCTGGTAGTTATTAAGCAATCTTTCCAACTCATTTTCATCATAAAATTCTTCTGGATAATCATTTATTTTTTGTAAAAAATGAGCAATGATTTCTTCACTTTCATAAAGCTCTTCATCATAATAATATTCTCCTTCTTTGATGACTCTTCCTTCTTCTACTAAAGTATTGAGATATTCATCAAAAACCTCATCATCAATATGATAAATAATTTTATGAAAAGCTCTTTTTATTTCATCATAAAGTACGTATGTACTTCCTGATGAAAAACAACTTTGTTTAATACTATAAATAACTCCTGCTTTTAAACGATCAGGATTATCTAAAGTTCCTCCTGTTTTTAAAGCAAGTTCATCTGCTGTTTTAAAACCAATCCCATCAATATCTTCTACTAATTGATATGGATGATTTTGTAAGATTTCTAATGTTTTTTCTTTATAAGTTTCTTGAATAATACCAATATGTCTTAAAGAAATACCATGTCCCATAAAAAATTGTGTGACTTCTTGATCATAATCATTAGAAGTCAATACTTCATAAATAAGTTCTCTTTTAGCAACAGTCATTCCTTTAACTAAATCTAAATGATGCTTATCCTCCTTAATTAAAGAAAGTGCATTTTCTCCTAAGGCATCAACTATATATTTAGCTTGTGTAGGACCAATTCCTTTAAATAATGGACTTGATAAATATTTAATGATTTCTTCTTCATCTGTACTCAATACAATTTCATAATGATCTAATTTAAATTGTTGACCATATTTAGGATGAATTTCAAAATCACCATAAAAAGCATATTTATCATAATCATTAAAATTTGACATATAGCCATTCATTGTCAAAAGTTCTTGGTCTTCTTCTACCTCTAATAACGCGACTATATAATGAGAAGATTCGCTATAATAGCGAATCTTTCTAATATATCCTGTATATTTTAACATTATAGATATTCAATCTCTTTTCCGTCTTTATAGACTTTTTCAATCGTTCCTCCACCTAAGCAAACATCTCCATCATAAAAAACAGCTGCTTGTCCAGGAGTCACTGATTTAACAGGTTGATCAAACTCTAATTTTACTGTATTTTCATCAATAAATGTTAAAGTTACTGGATTATCTTTTTGACGATATCTAAACTTTGTATTACATTTAATCGCTTCTTGTGGTTTAACACTTGGTATCCAGTTAACATCTGTAATTAAAGCTCCTGTAGACATCAACCAATCATTTTGATCTCCTTGGCAAATATATAAAATATTTTGATCATAGTTTTTACCAACGACAAACCAAGCATCACCTGAACCACCAATACCTAGCCCTTTTCTTTGACCAATGGTATAATACATGATTCCAATATGATCACCAATCACTTTACCAGTTTGAATATCAACCATCTTTCCAGGTTTTGCTGGAATATAATTTTGTAAGAATTGTTTAAAGTCTCTTTCTCCAATAAAACAAATTCCTGTACTATCTTTTTTATGAGCTACCGGTAAACCTAATTCTTCAGCAATTTTTCTAACTTCTTGTTTTGTAATATTTCCTAAAGGAAATAAAGAAGCTTGTAATTGTTTTTGATTAAGTTGACATAAAAAATATGTTTGATCTTTATTTTGATCAATTCCTTTTAACATCACTGAATCATTACCTTCATGATGTTCAACACGCGCATAATGTCCTGTTGCAATAAAATCTGCATTAAGTTCTTCAGCATATTCTAAAAATGCTTTAAATTTAATATGTTTGTTACATAAAATATCTGGATTTGGTGTTCTTCCTTTAGCATATTCATCAATAAAATACGTAAAAACCTTATCCCAATACTCTTTAATAAAATCGACTCTTCTAATTTCTATTCCAAGATGTTTAGCTACTGCTTTAGCATCGTTATAATCTTGTTCTTGAGGACAAATATCGTTATCATTTGTGGGATTACCTAAAATATCATTATTTAATTGGCTATCCCAGTTTCGCATAAATACGCCAATAACTTCATATCCTTGTTGTTTAAGCAAATAAGCTGCTACAGCAGAGTCAACACCTCCACTTAATCCTAAAACGACTCTTTTTTTCATAATCGTCCTCCTTCTCGTGTATTATATCAAAAACAAAATCAAAGTAAAACAATAAGACACAATAATAGCCCCTTAAAGGGGCTATTTCTTATTAACCTAATTGAGACATTGGCAACATTGCAGCACCGATTGCTCCACAATCATCAATTTCTTTAAATAATAGAGGGATATGATTTCTCATACCTACATGAATTTTACTGTTAAATCTTTTTTCAAGTTCATCCCAGAAATAAGCTTTAGATTTGAAAACTCCTCCACCTAATACGAAACAATGTGGGTCTACAGTATGAGCAACATTAGCAAGTAAAGTAGAGAAACCATCAATAAATTCTTCAGCAATTTTTTGACATGCTTCGTCTCCTTCAGCAGCTAATTTGAAAACATCACCTGCATGTTTTACTAAATCACCTTTAGCTTCTTTACCTTTTCTTGTAAGAGCTGTACCAGAAATTTCCCCTTCAACAGCACCTGGATTTAAAGCACCTTGTTTATAACCACCTGGTACAAGAATCATGTTTCCAATTTCTCCTGCATGTCCTCTACCACCTGATACTAATTTTTTATCAACAACAAAAGCTCCACCAACACCTGTTGAACAAGTAATAAAATAATTTGTTTTATAGTCTTTTCCTGCACCTAATACAGCTTCTGCTAAACCAGCAACATTGGCATCATTATCAATAAAAGTTGGTAATCCAAATTTTTCTTTTAGTTTGTGACAAATTGGATAATTTTCAAATCCTGGTAAGTTACTTGCCATAATCATAATACCAAGTTCTGTATCTACTGGTCCTGGAGCGCCAATTCCAATTCCTTCAACTCCTTGTAAACCACCGCATACAGATGTATCTAATGCTTCAATTTGTTTTATTATTTTGTCGCATACATAATCTGGTCCATTTTCACATTCTGTAGGTCCTTTAACTTCACTATAAGATTCACCATTTTCATCTACTAATAGGGTTCTTACATTTGTTCCACCTAAATCGATACCGATATAATATTTCATTCTATTTCCTCCTAAAATTATAATTAAATTATACAATAAAATATGTATTTAGAGAACGCCTTCAAATAAACTTTTTTCAATTTTTTGAAATTGCGCAGGTTTAGGACAAATAATCTCTTTTCCTCTTAAATAACTAAGTGAACCAAATG
>UQVG01000073.1 GCA_900544435.1 uncultured Erysipelotrichaceae bacterium
GCTGCAATTCCTTTTAACATTTCATCTTCAAATGGATTATATCTTCCTCCACCTAGTGGTGCCCATGCTTCTGGAATAACATCATAATATTTCATTGTTTCTAATGCCTTTTCTTGAGTGTAATATGGATGGAGTTCTACTTGATTGACTACTGGTTTTACTTTAACAACTTCACAGAAGTTTGTAAGAATATTTGGATAGAAGTTAGAAACACCGATTGCTTTTAATTTACCTTCTTGATAAACAGTTTCCATGGCTCTCCAAGCACTGAAATAATCACCACAAGCTTGATGTAATAAATATAAATCAAAATATTCTAAACCACTTTTTTCTAAAGAAGCTTCAATTCCTTTTTGGGCACTTTCGTAATCCATCATATCTTGTACCCATAATTTAGAAGTAATAAATAAATCTTCTCTTGTACAAAGACCATCAGCAATTGCTCTTTTTACAGCAGCTCCACAGCATCTTCATTATAATAAGCAGCAGCTGTATCAATTAAACGATATCCCGCTTTAATTGCTTGATAAACTGATTCTTCACATTCTTTTTTATCTAGTACTCTAAAAACACCAAAACCTACCATTGGCATTTTTAAACCATTATTTAATGTAACATATTCCATTATATGATCCCCCTTTTGCTTATATTTTAAATCATCTATACAAATCTTCAAATACTTATTAACTATCATCTATCATACATTTAAAGCATAAAAAAAGAACCTCTCGGTTCTCCTCTATTATTTTTTAGTAGTTTTTTTAGCAGTTGTTGCTTTTTTAACAACTGGTTTAGCTTCTTTAGCAGCTACAGCTTTAGCTGGTGCTTTTGCTACAGGAGCTTTTTTAGCTGGTGCTTTTTTTGCAGCTGGTTTTTTAACAACTACTGGATATTCAGGCATAGCATTAACATCTAATTCACCTTTTAATTCAGAACCATCTTTTTTAATTGCTACAAAGAAAACTTTAGCAGTTTCAGGTAAGTAATAAATATTTAAAGTTTCAACTTCTGTTGTTTTTACACCTTGTTCTTTTAAAGTTTCTTTAACGTATTTATCTAAATCACCATCTTTAACATTTTTTTCTTGGTATTGTACTTCGATCATTGTTTTCATATTCTCTCACTTCAAAACCTCAGTTTTTACTTCCTCCTTGGTAAGTATTCTATACTATTTTTTTTATTTGTAAAGTGTTTTTCTTAAGAAAAAGCGCATGAAATCAACATTTTTCTCTAATCACTTATCATAATAATAAAATATTGTTTTATCTTCAAACCTTTTATCTTAATTTGTAAAAAAATAGAATTGGAAACCCAATTCTATTTCTTAGATTTTGAATCAATAATCATGATAAATTTAGTTTTAGCTTCTACACCATCTTTACTATCTGCAAATGTTTTATAATCATTAGCTAAATCAACAAGTTTTTGTGTTGTATCTACATCTTTTTTCACTGTATCATTTAAAACACTAGAAATCTTATCTAAACCTTTACTTTTAAATAAAGTTAAACCATCAACTAAAGCATCACTACCTTGAGCTAATTGATTTGATGCCGTTTTTAATTGACTACTTGCTTGTACTAAAGTATTAGATCCATCACTTAATGAAGATAATCCTTCACTTAATTGTTTAGAACCATCAACAGCACTCTTAGCTCCTTCTTTTAATTGAGCAACTCCACCTGTATAACTTTGTAATCCTTGATAGAATTTGTTATATGAATCTAATTGTGCTAAAGCTGTTTTGATTGATGGTTGATTTTCTGCTGGTAATTTTGCCATTAAACCATTTAAAACTGTTTGATAATTATCAATTGTCAATTCAATAGACATTCCTGTAGCAGCCAATTGATTATTAATTTGTGTTTGTGTTGTTGTTAATAAAGTATTAAATACTTGTTTTGCTCCACCAACTAATGTTGCACTTTGTCCATCTAAAGTAATTAATCCATTATAAAGTGTTTCGATACCTGTTGTTAATTTTTGTGATCCTACAAAAGCAGAAGCTGCACCTGTTTTTAAAGATTCTACGCCTTGATCAAATTCACTGTATTTAGAAGCATATTGTTTTAAGCCTGATTGTAATGTTTGCCCACCAGCAATAATTTGATCAAATGATGAATTTAATGTATCTACACTATCATAAACATCATTTAAATCATCAAAATTAATATCTGTTTCAGATAATAATGATGGTGTTGCTACTGACATTAAACTATTTAATTTAAACTTTGTTGTATCATATTTAATTGTTACAGAATTTAATTTTTCTAAATCTTTATTATTATCATAGTTCTTTGATAATCCTGGAGCAGCAATTGCCATAATGATATTAGAAGAACCATTACTAATTACTTTACCATTTGTAACTTCAATATTAGAATTTGTTTTTGTTGGTAACATTGTTCCTGTTGTAACGACAAAAGGAACATAAAGTTCTTTACCATCAACAGTTTGTTTTTCATTATTTGTATAATCAATTTGAATTTCTACTTTACCCTTTTTACCAAGCATATCTTTTAACTTCGTTTTCTTACCATCCAATTTATAAGTTACTTTCATTGAAACAGGTAATGAATTTGTTGTTTTACCTTGGTAATAAATATCTTGTCCATCTGTTGTTTGCCATACCAAACTAGAACCATCTTGTTTAAATGTTTCTTTACCATTAACATTTTTAATATTTTTTAATGATGTTTCATTTTGATCATTGATAAGATGTTCAGAAACAACTGTTGTTTTTTCTGAACCATTTGTTTTTAACTTACTATAAACTGTTTCTTCTTTTGAATAGGCAAAGGCAGGAACAATTGAGCTCATGACCATTGTCATTACAACTGCTGAAGAAGTGATTAATTTTGCTTTTTTCATCTTAACATTCCCCTTTTACATTATTTTTTAATTGTTTAAAACCGATAGAAGTATGAATAATAACTTTATCAAATACAAGTAAGATTGCTGGAATAACACAAATAACAATAAACATTGAAATAAGTGCTCCTCTTGACATTAAATTACATAATGATCCAATCATATTCAATTTAGAAATCATTCCTACTCCAAATGTTGCTGCAAAGAATGACATTCCAGAAACAAAGATTGAACCTGCAGAATTACTAATTGCATTATCCATTGCTTTAATCTTATCAATACCATTTTTTCTATTTTCCAAATATTTTGTTGTAAGTAAAATAGCATAATCAATTGTTGCTCCAAGTTGAATTGTTCCAATAACAATAGAGGCAACAAATGGTAAAACATCACCTGTATAATAGCTGATTGCCATATTGATAAAGATAGCAAGTTCAATTCCAGAAACTAACAATACTGGAAGTGAAACTGATTTTAAAACAAATAACATAATGATAAAAATAATTCCAATAGATGCAATACTTACATTCTTAAAGTCTTCATCTGCTATATTAACCAAATCCTTCATGCATGGACCTTCCCCTGCCATTATAGCATTTTTATCATACTTTTTGATAATATGATCAATTTTATCAATCACTTTAATTAATTTATTGGTTGCAATCTCTTCAGTAGAATTGACAAATATCATTTTATAACGATCACTTTCAAAGATATCTTTTACATCATCCGGGATCATTTCATCAGGAATTGCTAGATTTGATAACTCTGATGGTGATAAAACAAGATTAACAGATTCAACATTTTCTATTTCATCAACCATTTTATTTAAATCATTATCTTTAATATCTTTATTTACTAAAATAACTTGTGAAGCAACTAAATCAAATTCATCACTTAATTCACTATTAGCAACACAACTTTTTAAATCTTGTGGTAAATCTTTTGTTAAATTGTAATAACTTTTAACATGTGCATTTCCATAATAAGCTGGATAAGCAATAACTAATGCGACTAATAAAATAATTTTATAATGTTTAACAACAAAATTTTTAACAACATTAAATGATGGAATAATTGGTTTATGTTTTGTCTTAAAGACAAGTTTATCAAATACTAATAAAAATGCTGGGAAAATTGTAACTGTTGAAAGAACCCCAATAAAGACACCTTTTGCCATTACAATACCAATATCTGAACCTAATGTTAATTGCATTGTACATAACGCTAAAAATCCAGCAATAGTTGTAAGTGAGCTTCCTGCAATAGAAACAAGTGTATCACCAATGGCTAATGTCATAGCTTCATCATTTGTCTTTACTTTCAATTTAGCTTGTTCATATTTATGATATAAGAAAATTGAAAAGTCTGTTGTAACTCCTAATTGTAAAACAGCAGCAATGGCTTTTGTAATATATGAAATTTGACCTAAGAAAATATTAGATCCCATATTATAAAGAATTGCGAGTCCGATGTTTCCTAATAATAGAAATGGAACAACATAACTATCTAACGATGCCATTAAAACAATTAAAACTAAAATAACAGCAACAATAACATAAGTAATAATTTCACTATCAGCAACAATACTTGTATCTAAAGTAGAAGCTGACATTCCACCAATTCGAACAACTTCATCACTGGTGATTTCTCTCATTTGCGTAATTGCATCAATGGCTACTGTACTATCTTTAAAAGTAACCAACATCAATTCACTATTACCTTTTTTAAACTGTTTTGTTACATCACTTGGTAACATTTCTTTAGGAATCGTTGTTCCAATCATATCATTGGCTGATACAACTTTGACAACTCCCTCAATATCTTTATATTTTTCTTCTAAATCTAAGACATCTTTTGATGACATATTTTCGACAACACACATTGCAAAAGATCCCATATCAAAATCCTTAGCTAATATATCTTGTCCTTTCATTGTATCAATATCTTCTGGTAAATAAACAAGAATATCGTAATTGATATCTGTATTGATGTATCCAAATAATGATGGAATACATAGAAGAATTGATGCAATAACAATTAGTATTCTATGTTTTACAACAAATTTACCAATTGCTTCTCCTAGCTTTTTCATAGTTCACCCTCCTAAATGACCTTTGGTCAGTTATGATAGTAGCACTAAAATGACCATTGGTCAATATACAAATGACTAAAAGTCATTTTTTTATATTTTTATTTGACTTTTCAAATTTTAGAACATAAAATATTTCTAAAAGGATGTGTTAAAATGGCAATTCAAGATATAAAATCAAAGATAAATGATAATAAACAAGAAAAAGAACGTAAGCTTTTAAATACCGCTTTACATTTATTTACTGAAAAAGGAATTAAAAAAACATCTATTCAAGATATTGTTCATGAAGCAGGAATTGCTAAAGGAACTTTTTATTTGTATTTTAAAGATAAATATGAACTTCAAGATGTTTTACTTGCAAAGACTTCTCATGAATTCTTTGCGAATGCTTGTAAAAAAGCCAATCAACATCACTTTGATCGTTTAGATGATAAAATTGTTTTTATTATAGATTCTATTATTAATGAATTAATTGATCGTCCTAATATTCTTAAGTTTATTCAAAAGAACTTGTCTTTAGGACTTTATAGTGAAAAGTTAACTGATTTATTAGATAGTGAAGAATTAGGAATTAAGGAATTATTTATAAGAGAAGTAAAAGAAAAGGATATTCCTTTAGAATATCCTGAAATGACTTTATTTATGATTATTGAACTTGTCAGTTCAACTGTCTTTACTTCAATTGTTGAAAAACAACCACTTCCAATAGATGAATTTAAACCTCATCTCTATAAAACGATTCGTTTACTTATCAATGAAAAGATAGATTAATTTCTATCTTTTTTTATTTGTTCATATAAAGCTCTTGCTACTCTACTAAAAGTTGCTTCTTTTTTCCATACCAAAGCATATGATTCTTCTAATTTTGGTTCTAAATAGTTAAAACAAATATCTTCATCTAAAGTTTTAGTAAGATGATCATCTGTTGCTAGTAGATAACCTAAATTATTTCTTACTAATTCTAGATTTGAACCATTGATAACATTATAAGTTGCTTGTACTTTTAAATCTTTTAAATCCATTTGTGCCCAATGTGCCAATTTTTCTTGAAGACCTAAACGTTGATGTAAAATCAAAGGCATTGTTTGTAATTCTTTAGGGGTTATTGTATCTAATTTAGAATAAAGACTTTCTTTTTTCATTAAAACACCCATCTTGTTTTATCATTTAAAAATAGATAGCTGAATTTTGTTGTATCAACAGGTTCCAACATCACTGCAAAATCTAATAAACCATGTTGTAATCTTTCTCCAATATCAATTGCATCATTACTATAGAAATGTAATTGAATATTAGGATATTTTTCAATAAGTTTAGAAGTCACTTTTAAAATTTTTTTGTTGTTGAACCTCCAAGATAAAGATTACCTGATAGAACATGAGTATCCTGTGACATTTCATCGACTGTTTTTTGAACTAATTCGATAATTCCCTCAGCACGTTTTTTTAAATAAAAGACCAGTTTTCTCATAACTACAATATTAAGGCTATGTTAGACGAGATGTGTGTTATTCATTAAATAACATTTGCCTTATGGATATAATTTTTCCAGCGTACACTACAATTACATTTTACAATTTCATATAACCCTGTTTTTATAGCTGTTAATTTATTCATACTTCTATTGGCAATAAGTGCAAAGTATTCATTAAGATATTTTGATGATATTCCATGATGCAAATAAAAATAATCTTTTATTTCCTTATGAATAAAGTTTACATGGTTGATGTGATATATTCCTCTCTTTCTTTTTTACACCATTAATATAATGCACATTTTTTTACAATGTATTCATTATTCTCATTTAGAAAAAAATTTCAAAGCGCTTTCGATTTCTTGCGATTTTTTTGATAATTTATTATTTTTAACTGTTAAAGAAAGAATATGATATATGATTTTGTTAGAATGATAATGTATGGAGGATTTATTATGATAAAAGCGGTTATTTTTGATATGGATGGTTTATTAATTGATAGTGAAATGATTTCTTATAAATGTTATCGAGATTTATTAAAGAGTTATGGTTTTGAGTTTACTTTAAAAGAATATATAAAAGATTATCCTGGTAAACAACTGATTACATCATTAAACTACATTAAAGATCACTATCAACTTAATTATGATATAGAAAAAACAATTGATATTTTTCATGAATACGAAGCAAAATATATTGAAGAAGATGGTGTTGAATTAAAACCTGGTGCTAAAGAACTTCTTAAATACTTGAAAGAGCATCATTATAAAACAATTATAGCAACATCAAGTAGAGAAAAACGTGCACAAAGTTTATTAGAAAAACATCAAGTGATGCGATATATAGATGATATTGTTTATGGTTTTGAAGTTGAACATGGTAAACCAGCTCCTGATATCTTTTTAAAAGCTTGTGAAAAACTTGATGTTTTACCAAATGAAGCACTTGTTTTAGAAGATAGTGAAGCAGGAATTGATAGTGCTTATCAAGCACATATTCCGGTTATTTGTATTCCTGATTTAAAGGAACCTGATGAAGTACATAAAGAAAGAACAGCTTGTTTATTATCTTCATTGGATCAAGTTATTGAATATATTGAAAAAAGCAACGGTTAAGTTGCTTTTTATAATGTATCTAAAAATTGTTCATAATCTTTAAGAATTTTTTCTAATTCTTCATACGTATTTACTTTTGAAAGTTCATTTTTAACAGCAGACGAATTTTTTAAACCTTTGATATACCAAGGAGCATGTCCTCTCATTTGTGACATAGCAATTCTTTCAGGTTCAATCGTCATTAATCTTTGAGCATGTGTTAAGCACCATGCTATTTTTTCTTTATAAGTTGGTTCAGGAATATCTGTTTCATGTTCTAAACTTTCTACAACTTGTTTAATAAGCCATGGATTTCCAAGTGCTGCACGACCTATCATAATCGCATCACAACCTGTTTCTTTCAACATTCTTCTGGCATCTTCTACACTTCTAATATCACCATTTCCAATAACTGGGATATTAACAGCTTCTTTAACAGCTTTGATAATTGACCAATCGGCATGTCCTTCATACATTTGTGAACGTGTTCTTCCATGAACAGCAATTGCGCTTGCACCAGCTTTTTCAATTAATTTAGCTACTTCTACAGCATTGATATGTTCTTTATCAAAACCACTTCTAATTTTAACAGTTACTGGTTTACTTACATTTTTTACAATATTACTTACAATATCATAAATCAATTGAGGATTTTGAAGAAGTTTACTTCCCGCATTTGCCTTTAAAACTTTATTTACAGGACAACCACAGTTAATATCAATAATGTCACAATTAGAATGTTGATCAATAAACTTCGCAGCCTGTACCATACTTTCTACTTCTCCACCAAATAATTGAATACTCACAGGATGTTCTCCTTCATCTACTTGTAACATTTCAATTGTTTTTTGGTTTCCATAACAAATTGCTTTATCACTTACCATTTCAGAATAAACAAGACCTGCGCCAAATTCTTTCACAATTTTACGAAAAGCCATATTTGTAATACCAGCCATTGGTGCCATAATTACGGGATTTTTGATTTCTATTTCTCTAATTTTCAAAATTTAATTCCTCCTGTATATAATTTAAACAATTGTACATAATATAAACAGATAACTTATATATTCCCTCTATTTTCCTCCCCCAAATAGATATAAGTTATCTTAATAAAGAGTTGATTTCCTAGAAAAATAAAGGCTTATGCCTTTATTTTTCTTTACAAGTCAATCCTGCATTCTTTTGATTTTTTAAAGTATCTTTTAAAGAGATATATTCTATATCTTTATAACTTCCATTAGTTCTAACAAGTCCTGCATCTACAAGATCTTTCATATATTCATTATCATATTGAATATCAACTGTATAAATCACTTTATTTCCTTTAACCTTTAAAGAAGCT
>UQVG01000074.1 GCA_900544435.1 uncultured Erysipelotrichaceae bacterium
CTGTGGGACTTATTGATAAAAAAATAACCGGAACTATTGTAAAGTTAAAAAAATAGTGGTATTCTGTAAGAAATTGAATAATAAAAATAACAGGTGCTGATGTTAGATAATCAAATAGCCTTCAGTTAAAAGGGAAACAGGTGTAAGTCCTGTACGATCTCGTCACTGTATACAGGGAATGCAGAATCATGTGTGTATGCACAGTCACTGGGAAACTGGGAAGACGCTTAAACAATGAAACAGAGTCGGAATACTTGCCTATATCTAAGGATACACTTTACGGAGTATAAAGTAGTTCTTCTAGACGTTAACTAGGATAACTATGCCTAGTTTTTTGTTTAAGAGTTATTTAATTTGAAAGGGGAAAGAATATGAAAATGAGAAAAATTGTATGCAGTTTTATGATTTCAGTTGTATGTTTCATGACTGCCATTTCTGGTGTATCAGCAACATCATATGATACATCAAAAATTAATGCTGCTTATTCTAAAGTTGTTGAATATTATAAAAATAACAACAATTTAAATAATGCAGATAAAATTCTTGCTGTAGAATCTTTAGGATTAGAAGCTGAAAGCAATCAATTTGATACTTCTTCAGCAGATTTAAGTAGTACATCACTTTCTAAAAAAATTGTTACAGAAGTTTTATTAGGTGTTGATCCTACAGAAGATAAAGAAACATTAGAAAGTCAAATTGATGAAAATGGTAATGTTGAAGGTAGCTGGGGAGCTTCTTCAGATGTTTGGACATTATATGCTTTATATGTAACTTCATCAGAAAAGACAAATTTAATTGCTAATAAATTAAATGATGAATTAGCAGCATCTAGTGTTTGTGGTTATGAATGGGGCGGAACTTATTACGCTGATTATGATACTACAGGATGGGTTATTGAAGGTTTAGCAGTTGTGAATAAAGAAAAATATGCGACTACTATCAATAAAGCAATTGATTATATTAAAAATAATACAACAATGACAACAACAGGATGGGTTACTGCTGATAATGTAGATACTCAATCACAAGTATTAGAAGGAATGTTCGCATATGATACAAATGCTTTATTAAATGATAGTTATACTGTTCATCCAGTAGATTGTCTTTTAAATACACAATTAAGTGATGGATCATTCCCAAGTGGTTATAATGCAGAATATACAACTGCAGAAGTAGCTAAAACATTAGGAACATATAAAAACGGATCAGTTATTATTAAAGCTAAAAAAGCTTATGATAAAATGATGAATCCAGAACAACCTGATAACACAGATCCAACTCAACCAACAGAACCAAAACAAGATGATAATCAATCTAATACATCAACATCTCCAAAAGCAGATGATAAAACAACTTCAGTAAAAACAGGAGATGAATCACATGTAATTATGTTTGTTTCATTATCAATGGTATCTGGTGGATTATTCTTAGTATTAAGAAAAGAATATGAAAGAGCTCATTAATAAAATAAAAAACATGGATAAAACAAAAAGAATTGTAATATTATTTATTACAATTTCTTTTGTTTTTATTGGTGGTTTTTCTATTTATAACGGAGTTACTGGAAACTATAAATCAAATACAGTAACTGTTAGTACAACACCAACAAAGAAATCAAGTAGTACAACAAAAAACAAGAAAGATAAAAATACTAAGGAAAACATAGAAGAAAAAGAAGAAACATCTAAACAAGAACAAAAAACAGATGAAACTACCAAAAATGATACAATAGAAAAAAAGGATGATAATGATAAAAAAGATTCTCAAAGTAAATCATCTTCAGCCGCTTCTAATAAGAGTAGTAGTAGTGTAAATCATTCACAAAGTTCTAAAACACAAACACCATCAAATAGTGGACAAACAAACAATAATCAATCAAATAATTCAACAAATAGTAGTTCGTCCACACAACAACCAAATAACGATAAAATTACAATTAATATTCAAGTAATTGGTATGGGAAATACGATGATGGCAGGAACATTAAATGTAGATAAAAACAGTAATGCTTTAAGTGTATTAAAAGTTATTGCAGCTAAAAATGGTAAAGAAGTTACTGGTAGTGATTATTATGTTTCAGGAATAGGTGGCTTAAAAGAAAAACAACATGGACCAATGTCTGGATGGATGTATAGTGTCAATGGAGTTGCCCCTAATATGGCAGCAATTAAATACAATTTAAAAGATGGCGACAAAGTTGTTTGGTATTATGTTAACTATGAATAGGAGACTATATGCATTCGAGTAAAGTAAAAGAAATTAGTTTAATAGGAATATTGGCAGCTGTTAATATTGCTTCACGTATATACCTGCAAGCATTACCTAATATTAAGCCTGTTACGTCTATCATTATTATTTCAGTTATGTTATTTGGATTAGGTTTTGGTGTTAAATTAAGCATTGTGACTACTGTTGTTTCTAACTTGTTTTTAGGTATGGGAACATGGACATTTTTTCAAATTCTTGCCTGGGTGGTTATTTGTTTAATTACTCAATTTTTAATGGATTTTTTAAAGAAAATACATAAAGAACCTAAGTTGTTTCCAATGGCTATATTTTCTTTTTTAATGGGGTATGTTTTTGGAATTGTTGTATCGTTAGAACAATTAATGCTAGGTGGTCCTTCTTTATATATTGTTTATTATATGGCAGGATTATTGTTTGATACTTTTCATGCAGTAGGAAACTTTTGTTTCTATTTAATATGTGCACCTATTTTAATGAAAGTATTAAAAAAAGAATCAGAAAGAATAAGATTAAAACAAGACTAAGTTCTTGTTTTTCTTTTTGATTGAATTATAATAAAGGAAGAATTTATCATGAAAGGAAGAGTTTTATGATTGTAAATGAAGAAGCAGTTAAAAAGATATTAGAAGAAGTAAAACCAGCAAAGCTTGTTGCTGCTACAAAATATGTAGATGTTAAAGAAATTGAAAAATTAGAAAAATTAGGAGTTACTTGTTTTGGTGAAAACAGAGTACAAGCTTTTTTAGAAAAGTATGAAAATTATCATGGAAATGGTGAGTTTCAATTTATAGGAACACTTCAACCAAATAAAGTAAAATATATTATTGATAAGGTAACATTGATTCATGCTGTTGATCGTTATTCTTTATTGAAAGAAATTGAAAAACAAGCAGCTAAAAGAGATTTAGAAATGCCTGTTTTAATTCAAGTAAATATTGCTAAAGAAGAAAGTAAACATGGTTTCGAAGTAGAAGAGATTGATGAAGTATTTAATAGTTTGAAAGATTATCCTCATGTTAAAGTAAGAGGACTTATGATGATGGCACCACATATTGAAAGTAGTGAAACTGAAAAGTATTTTAAGATGACACAAGAACTCTTACAAAGACTTCAAAAAGAATACCCAATGTATCAATTAGATCAATTATCCATGGGAATGTCTAATGATTATCATGAAGCTTTAAAACATGGATCAACAATGATTCGTATAGGAAGTGCATTATTTAAATAGATATGAAAATATCTATTTTTTTGTTTTCGTAATTAATTTCAAATAGTTTGACATAGTGTGACAAAAGCGTATAATGTTAGCAGCCGAACAAAAAAGGAGACATTTATGGAACATCGAATAGGAATGGAAATACGTGTTTTGTCTAAATATATGGGACGTTATTTAGATGATATTCATGGTATTGATTGTATGTTATCAGGACCGCAGGGCTTAATTCTTGTTTATTTATGTGAAAATGATGAAGAAGTTTATCAAAAAGATATAGAAAAGTATTTTAATATTAGAAGATCAACTGCAACAGGTCTTTTAAATTCTTTAGAAAAGAACGGATATATTACAAAAGAACCTGTTGAAAATGATAAACGTATGAAAAAAATCAAAGCAACTGAACATGCGTATAGTACAGTAGAAAAGATTGATAATCATGTTATTCAACTAGAAAAAATTATGTTAGATGGAATTGATGAAAAAGAAGTGAAACAATTTAGAAATACGATTTCTAAAATGACACTTAATTTAGTAAAGGAGTCAAAAAATGGATAAATTATATTACATGGGAATTGATGTTGGATCAACAACAGTAAAATTATATGTGGAAGATCAAGAACATCAATGTATCTATTCAAAATATCAAAGACACTATTCTGATGTTAAACCAGCAATAGAAAGTCTTATTAAAGAAGTTCAAGAACACTATGGAAACTTACCAGTTAAAGTAGTTATGACAGGTTCAGGTGGGCTCTCTTTATCAAAACACTTAAATGTAGAATTCGTTCAAGAAGTGATTGCTTGTACAAAAACAGTAGAAACATATATTCCTGAATGCGATGTTGCAATTGAATTAGGTGGAGAAGATGCTAAAATCACTTACTTTGAATCAACTCTTGAACAAAGAATGAACGGGACTTGTGCAGGTGGTACAGGAGCATTTATTGATCAAATGGCTTCCTTATTACAAACAGATGCTGCTGGATTAAATGAACTTGCTAAAAACTATGAAACAATTTATCCAATTGCATCTCGTTGTGGTGTATTCGCTAAAACAGATATCCAACCATTAATCAATGAAGGAGCAGCTCGAGAAGATATCGCTATTTCTATTTTCCAAGCCGTTGTCAATCAAACAATTAGTGGTCTTGCTTGTGGTAAACCTATTCGTGGTAAAGTTGCTTTTCTAGGAGGACCTCTTTATTTCTTAGATCAATTACGTGCACGTTTTATTGATTCATTAAACTTAAAAGATGAAGATGTTATCTTCCCTCAAAACTCACAATTATTCGTAGCGATGGGAGCTTGTTTACTTGCTAGAGAAGATAAAGTGAATAAAACAACAATTGATGAACTTGTATATATTTTAGATTCATTAAAAGATGGTATTTCTGATGAAACAGATACTTTGAAACCATTATTTGAAACAGAAGAAGATCGTATTGAATTTAGAAATAGACACTACCGTACAAAAGTAAAGAAAAGAGATTTAAATACATATCAAGGAAAAGCTTTCTTAGGAGTAGATGTTGGTTCTACAACATCTAAAGCTGTATTGATTGATGAAGATGGTTCTGTATTATATACATTCTATTCATCAAATGAAGGAAATCCAATTGAAGTTGTTCGTAAGATTTTAAAAGAAATCTATGAAATCTTACCTAAAGGTGTAGAACTTGTTCATGCTGGGTCAACTGGATATGGAGAAGCTTTAATTAAGTCTGCTTTTAAAATGGATGTCAGTGAAGTAGAAACAATTTCTCACTTTACTGCTGCTAAATATTTTAAAGATGATGTATCATTTATCTTAGATATTGGTGGACAAGATATGAAAGCTATTAAGATTGAAGATGGAATTATCCAAGATATCTTATTAAATGAAGCTTGTTCATCTGGATGTGGTTCATTTATTGAAACATTCGCTAAATCATTAGGATACAATGTTGCTGATTTTGCTAATCTTGCTTTACAATCAACAGCACCAATTGATTTAGGTTCACGTTGTACTGTATTCATGAACTCTAAAGTAAAACAAGCACAAAAAGAAGGAGCTAAGATTGAAGATATTTCTGCAGGTCTTGCTTATTCTGTTATTAAAAATGCTTTATATAAAGTTATTAAATTACGTTCACCTGAAAGTATTGGTAAATCAGTATTAGTACAAGGTGGAACATTCTATAATGAATCTGTTTTAAGAGCTTTTGAACAAGAAACAGGAATCAAAGCAATTCGTCCAGATATCGCTGGATTAATGGGAGCCTTTGGTATTGCATTAATTGCTAGAGAAAGATATCAAGGGCAAGGAACAACATTACTTAATAAGGAACAAGTTGATGCTTTCAGTTATGAAAGTACAATTCGTTATTGTCAAAAATGTACAAATCATTGTATGTTAACAGTTTCTTCATTCAATGATGGTAGTGAACATATTAGTGGAAACAGATGTGAAAGAGGAGCAAACTTACCTCCTAAATCAAAACAATTACCAAACTTGTATGATTATAAATATCGTAGAGTTTTCAATTATCGTTCATTAACTGCTAAAGAAGCAAAACGTGGAACAGTAGGTATTCCTCGTGTCTTAAATATGTATGAAAACTATCCTTTCTGGCATACATTATTTACTGATTTAAAATTTAGAGTGGTTTTATCACCACGTTCAAGTAAAAAAATCTATGAAAAAGGAATTGAATCTATTCCATCAGAAAGTGTATGTTATCCAGCTAAATTATCACATGGACATATTGAAAGCTTAATTGAAAAAGGAATTAAATATATTTTCTATCCTTCAGTTGCATATGAAAGAAAAGAAAATATTACACAAGGAAATCATTACAACTGTCCAGTCGTCACTTCTTATCCGGAAGTTATTAGAAATAACGTAGATAACTTAGAAACAAATGAAATCATTTTTAGAAATCCATTCATGGATTTAAGTAATCGTAAAACAATGTTTACAAACTTAAAAGATGAATTCAAATCATTTGGTATTAGTGATAAAGAATTAAAAGCAGCGATTGAACATGCTTATGAAGAATTACAACAATGTCGTTTAGATATCCAAGGAGAAGGAGAAAAAGTCCTTTCTTACTTAAAAGAAAATAATATGACAGGGGTTGTTTTATCAGGTAGACCATATCATGTCGATCCAGAAATCAACCATGGATTAGCAGATTTAATTACTGGCGAAGGCATGGCGGTTTTAACAGAAGACAGTGTTTGTCATTTAGATAAAGAATTAGAAGAATTACGTGTTGTGGATCAATGGACATATCACTCAAGAATGTACCATGCAGCATCCTTTGTTTCATCTCAACCAAACTTACAATTAATTCAATTAACATCATTTGGTTGTGGATTAGATGCTGTTACTGCCGATCAAGTTGCTGAAATCTTAAATGCTAGAAATAAGATTTATACACTTATTAAAATTGATGAAGGAAGTAACTTAGGAGCAATTCGTATTCGTATCCGTTCATTAAAAGCAACAATTGATAAACAAGAAAATAAAGAAATTGATTTATCTAAAAAATATAAACCAGTCAAAGTACCATTTACTAAAGAAATGAAAGATGATCGTTGGACAATTCTATGTCCACAAATGTCACCAATCCATTTCCAATTTGTTGAAAAAGCAATGCAAGAAAGTGGTTATAACTTAAAAGTCTTACCATCAGTAGACAAAGGTGCTACAGAAGCCGGATTAAAATATGTCAACAATGATGCCTGCTATCCAAGTATCCTTGTTGCTGGACAAATGATGGAAGCTTTAACAAGTGGTGAATACGATGTCAATAAAACAGCCTTGATCATCTCACAAACAGGTGGAGGTTGTCGTGCTACAAACTATATTGGATTTATTCGTAAAGCATTAAAAGATGCTGGTTTAGAACAAGTACCAGTTATCAGTGCTAACTTACAAGGTATTGAATCAAATCCAGGATTTAAAATTACTTATCCACTTGCCAAAAAGGTAATCATTGGAGCAATGTATGGAGACTTATTCATGCGTGTTCTTTATCGTGTAAGACCTTATGAAAAAGAAAAAGGTAGTGCTAATAAACTTTACCAATCATGGGTAGAAAAATGTATGAAGAATATTGAAACTGGTAGCATGAAAGAATTTAAGAAAAATGTTTATCGAATTGTTAAAGACTTTGATGAATTACCATTATTAGATATTAAAAAACCAAGAGTTGGTTTAGTAGGAGAAATTCTTGTTAAATTCCATCCAACTGCTAATAATCAAATTGTTGATATTATTGAAAGAGAAGGTGGAGAAGCTGTTATGCCTGATCTTATTGATTTCTTCCAATATTGTTTCTATTCAACAACATTTGAAAGAAAACATTTTAATGCAACAGCTAAAGCTACTAAGCTATGTGAATTCGCTGTTAAAGCAGTTGATTTCTTAAGAAAAGATATGATCAAAGCTTTAGAAAAATCTAAACGTTTTGATCCACCAGCATCGATTGAACATCTTGCTGATAAAGCCAAAGAAGTTGTTTCAATTGGTAACCAAACAGGAGAAGGTTGGTTCTTAACTGGTGAAATGATTGAACTTATTGAAAGTGGAGCACCAAACATTGTATGTATGCAACCATTTGGATGTTTACCCAACCACGTTACTGGTAAAGGAGCAATTAAAGCCTTAAGAAAGAAATATCCTCAAAGTAACATTGTAGCTGTTGACTATGATCCAGGAGCAAGTGAAGTTAACCAATTAAATCGTATTAAATTAATGCTTTCAACAGCTTTCAAAAACTTAGATAAATAAAAAAATAGTGGTTCATATGAACCACTATTTTACTACCTTTATATTTTGACAAGATTGCAAGTTGATAACATGATATTCGTTTTATTGATTGAATAATGATTTTTAATGGCACAAATAATTAAACTATCACGACTTTCTTTATAAGATAATGTTTCACATTCTGCTAAAGAAAGCATGAAGTTTGTTTTCTTTAAATCAATATTTAAAACTAAACTCATTTGAATAAGATCATCTCTATGAGGTTTAATATCACCATTAAGAATTCCATTTAAAGTATTTTCATCAATTTTTGTTTCATTATATAATTTTACTGTAGGAATACAATAATATCCTAACAAAGCATAAAAATAAGTTAGAAAATCTAAATCTGGAAATTCATGTTTAACCTCATCAATATTTGCACACGTATCAACAAGCATAAATAATCTATCGGCATTCATCATACATCACCTACTTATTATAATTTTACCTTCTTTTAAATCATTGGACAAG
>UQVG01000075.1 GCA_900544435.1 uncultured Erysipelotrichaceae bacterium
GACTTTTGTATTGAAAAAATTATAATACTCTATAGATATTATATATCTATGGATGTAAAATGTCTATAGAAGATAGAAAGAAGGATATTTATGATTAAGCAAGAGTGGAAAAACATTTTAAAAAACCATTGGATTCAAATCGTTTTAGTCGCTCTTATCCTTATTCCTAGTATTTACACTGTTGTCTTCCTTGGATCTATGTGGGATCCATATGGTAACAGTGGAGATCTTCCTGTCGCTGTTGTTAATAAAGATAAGGCAGTTGAATACAACGATAAGAAATTAGATGTTGGTGGTCAACTAGTCGATAAATTAAAAGACAACGATTCGTTAGATTTTCATTTTGTAAGTGCTAAAAAAGCAAATAAGGGACTAAAAGATGGTGACTATTATATGGTCATTACGATTCCAAGTAATTTTTCAAAGAATGCAACAACTTTGTTGGATAAAAATCCTAAAAAGATGATTTTAAATTATACAACAAATCCTGGTACAAACTATGTTGCATCAAAGATGGATGATTCAGCAATCGCTAAAATTAAAGCTGAAGTTTCATCATCAGTTACTAAGACATATGCGGAAACAATCTTTACTTCAATTGGAACAATGTCAGATGGATTTGCTGAGGCAAGTGATGGTACTCAACAATTATCTGATGGAATGAATCAATTAGAAGATGGTAACAAAACAATTAGTGATAATTTAAAAGTATTAGCAAGCAGTTCTTTAACATTTAAAGATGGAACAAATACTTTAACAAATGGTTTAAAAGATTATACTGATGGGGTTGTTACAGTAAATGATGGAGTTTATCAATTAAAAACTGGTATGAACTCTTTAGGTAGTGCAACTCCTGCATTAGCTAATGGAATTAGTCAATTAAATAGTGGTGCACAATCACTTAATACTGGAATTAATCAATATACAAGTGGTGTAAGCCAAGCTTTAGATGGTGCAAATCAATTAGTTGCTAATAATGATGCTATTACTGCTGGAGCTACAGCATTATCTGAAGGATTAACAAGTGTTAATTCCTCAGTAAGTACAACTTTATCAAAAGGTAGTTCAGATTTAGCAAGTGGAAGTGCTCAATTAGTAACAGGTACTTCAGCATTAAATAAAGGTGTTCAAACATTAGCTGGTAAATTATCTAGTGCAGCTACAGCTGGACAATCTCTTATTAATGGTAATAAAGCTGTTAATGCTCAATTGACTGCTTTAATGCAACAAAGTTTTGGTACAACAGACTTTAGTAAATTAAGTACTGCTCAATTCCAAGCATTGATGCAAAATGTTGATGCAAGTACTTTACAAACATTATTAGCTACTTATCAACAATTAGCGAATGGTGGAGAACAATTAGCTAGTTCGCTTTCATCAACTGAATCTACTCAACAAATTCAAGCATTAGTAAGTGGTGCTAATCAAGTAGATCAAGGAGCACAACAATTAAATACTGGTGTGCAACAATTAAATGCAGGAATTAATGGTGTAAGTGATGCAAATGGTAATGTTCAACAAGCAGGTTTAAAACAATATGTTTCTCAACTTGCTAGTGGTGCTCAAAACTTAAATGCTGGTGTACAATCTTACATGGGTGGTGTTACTACTTTACAAAGTGGTTTAACAACAATTACTACAAATAATACCGCTTTAACAAGTGGAGCTTCTGCTTTAGCACAAGGAACTTCTTCATTAAATAGTAATGTTCCTTCATTGACTGAAGGTATTAGAGCTCTAACAAGTGGTATTGATAGATTATCTGCAGGTACTTCAACATTAGTAAGCAATAATTCAACATTAATGAATGGTGCTAACCAATTATCTTCTGGTGCTGGTCAAATTAGTGATGGTGCTAGTCAATTAGCAGCTGGTTCTGATACTTTAGGTGATGGTATTAAAAGTGCTGCAGATGGTGTTACAACTTTAAATGATGCCTTAAAATCTGGTGCAGAAGAAAGTAAGATAGATTCAACAGATAAAACAACTGATATGGTTGCTACACCTGTTGAAACAAGTCATAAAGAAATTTCAAAAGTTGAAAATAATGGTCATGCAATGGCTCCATATATGATGTCAGTTGGTTTATATGTAACATGCTTAGCCTTTGCTTTAATGTATCCAATTAGACATGGTATTAAAAAAGCTGAAAATGCTTTAAAATATTGGGCAAGTAAAGCAACTGTTATGTATACAGTTTCTACATTAGCTGCAATTGCAATGGTAACAGCTTTAAGACTTATCAATGGTTTTGAACCTGTTAATTTAGGTTTAACTTATTTACTTGCAATTCTTGTATCGGCGGCATTCATGTCACTTGTCATGTTGTTAAGTTTAACAACTGGATTTATTGGAGACTTCTTATTACTTGTATTTATGATTATTAACTTAGGTGGTTCTGCTGGTACATATCCATTAGATACAGGTCCAGCTATCTACAAAGCTATTCATAAATTTGTTCCATATACTTATAGTGTAGATGGATTCAGAAAAACAATTAGTATGACTGCTCCATCTCTTTCAGTTGAATTTGCAGTCTTTGCAGGAATCTTAATTGTATGTTCAATTTTAACAATTGTTTATTTCAAATATAAAAATAAAGAAGATAAACATGTTATTCCTCAAATGTTTGAAGAAGTAAATTCAACAAAAGCTGAATAGAAGTCAAGAGTCCTTAAAAGGACTCTTTTTTTATCTATGAAGTTCAAACTAAAAGTAAAAATAACTTTTGTGAATATTTTAACAAAATGTTAAAATAAAGGTAGGAGGTATGATTTATGGAAATTAAAAATGTTGTTGTTATTGGTGGAGGCGTTTTAGGAAGTCAAATTGCTTATCAAGCAGCTTATTGTGGTTTTGATGTAACGATTTGGCTTAGAAGTGAGGGAAGTATAGGAAGATGTCAGCCTAAATTAGATCATTTAAAAGAGGTTTATCATGATACAATTACTTTGATGGATAGTGATGAAGGAAAGACACCACAAAATTGGGCTATGGGTATTAGTGATTATGAAGATTTTGATAAAGATAAATGTTTAGAAAAAGCAAATCTTGCTTATGAAAATATCAAACTAGAATTAGATTTAAATAAAGCTGTTAGTGATGCAGATTTGATTATTGAATCTATGGCAGAAAATGTTGAACAAAAAATAGATATTTATAAAAAAATGGCGGATTTGTTACCTGAAAAAACAATTATTGTCACAAATTCATCTACATTATTACCATCTAAGTTTGCTAAATATACAAAACGACCAGATAAATATTTGTCGTTGCATTTTGCTAATAGTATTTGGAAAAATAATATGACAGAAGTCATGGCACAAAAACAAACAGATCAAAAATATTTTGATATAATTATGGAGTTTGCTAAAGAAATAAGAATGATACCATTACCTGTAAGAAAAGAAAAATCTGGTTATTTATTAAATTCGATGCTTGTTCCTTTATTATTTTCAGGAATGGATTTGTATGTTAATGGTATAAGTGATCCTGAAAGTATTGATAAAGCATGGACACTTGGTACAGGTGCTCCTAAAGGACCTTTCCAAATATTAGATACAGTAGGACTTACAACAGCATATAATATAGTTTCAATGTATTTGAAAGTTCCATCATTTTTAGCACCTTATAATTTTAAAGGTATGGCTAAGATGTTAAAGAAATATATTGATGAGGGAAAATTAGGAATGGCTTCTGGAGAAGGTTTCTATAAGTATTAGAAGAAGAATCAATGATTCTTCTTTTTTACTTTTTTCAAAATATGAAACGAGTAAATCTTGTATTTTGTAAGTGCTATAATACAGCTAGATAAACGGAGGTAGAGAAAATGAGTTTTCCAAAAGATTTTTTATGGGGTGGCGCTATTGCTGCTAATCAATATGAAGGTGCTTGGTTGGAAGATGGTAAACAACCAAACGTTACAGATGTACTTGTAGGAATTATGTCTAAAGATCCTGGTATTAAATGGGATGAAAATAAGAAAAAATATGAAATGTCATTAAATCCAGATAAAGTTTATTTATCACATGATGCTGTAGATGGATATCATCGTTATCGTGAAGATTTAAAATTAATGAAAGGTATGGGATTCAATAGTTTTAGAACTTCAATTGCTTGGGGAAGAATTTTTCCTAATGGAGATGAATTAGAACCAAATGAAGCAGGTCTTGCTTATTATGATGATATGTTTGCATGTATGAATGAATTAGGAATGGAACCTGTAATTACTTTATCACATTACGAAACACCATTACATTTAATTACTGAATATGGTGGATGGTCTAATCCTCAATTGATTGAATTTTGGTTACGTTATGTAAAAACTGTTTTTACTCGTTATAAAGGAAAAGTTAAATTCTGGCTTACATTTAATGAAGTCAATGCTTTATTTAGAATGCCACTTGTAGCTGGTGGGGTTTTAACAATTAAAGATCCTAAAGATCCAAGTGATCCAATTGGTTCAACTACAAAACAAGATCAATGGGATGCTTATCATAATATTTTAATTGCTAATGCTAAAACTGTACAATTAGGACATGAAATCAGTAAAGATTATCAAATTGGATGTATGATGACTGCTTCTTCAGTAGCTACTTATCCATATAACTGTGATCCTTTAAATGTTGTAGGTACATTAGATGCTCAAAGAATGAATATTTTCTTTATGGCTGATCCTTTCTGTTTAGGTATTGTCCCAACTTATTTAAAGAAAGTATGGAAAGAAGATCAAGTAACTGTAGAATTTAGTGATGAAGAATTACAATTAATTAAAGAAAATACAGTTGATTTCTTATCATTTAGTTATTATCGTTCTACAACATTTGATCGAGATGTGAATTTAAAAGTAGATACTGGTGGTCTTACTTGTAGAGATAATCCATATCTTAAAGATAAAGCACCTCAACCTTGGGGATGGGCTGTTGATCCAGTAGGATTACGTTATACTTTAAATGTTTTATATGATCGTTATCATTTACCATTATTAATTGTAGAAAATGGTGTTGGTTTAGATGAAAATATTGATGATAAAGGTGAAATTCATGATGATTTTAGAGTTCATTATATTGAAGAACATTTAAAAAATGTCAATGCAGCAATTGAAGATGGTGTTGATTGTCGTGGATATTTATATTGGGGACCAATTGATGTTGTTTCTGCTGGTACAGGAGAAATGAAAAAACGTTATGGTTTTGTTTATGTGGATCGTTTTAATGATGGTCATGGTACTTTAGAAAGAAAACTTAAAGATTCTTATTATCGTTATAAAGAAATTATTGAATCTAATGGTGAAGTTTTATTAGAAGATAAATAATATTAAAAGGTTGTAATGAATGAATAGCTTGACTATTTATAAAGATTACAACCTTTTTTTAAAACCACGGTGAATGATAAAAAATTTACATAATCTTGATAGTTTATGTCGAATTAAAAATTATAAAATAAAAAGGCAAAAAATTATTTGTAAACGAATGAAAAGAGTATAATGTAAGTAGATATGGAGGTAATATACTATGAGTGTTTATAAAGAAAATAGGGAATTATCGTGGTTGAAGTTTAATGATCGTGTGTTAATGCAAGCAAAAGATCCTCAAGTACCATTAGCTGAAAAATTGAGTTTTATTTCTATTTTTCAAACAAATTTAGATGAATTTTTTATGGTACGTATTGGTTCTATTTATGATCAGATGTTATTTTATCCTGATTCAAAAGATAATAAGACATTAATGACTGGTGAAGAACAATTAAAAGCTTGTTTAAAAAGAGCAGCATTTTTAAACAAAAAGAAAGATCGAATATATTTTCAAGTAATGGAGGAATTAAAACAATACCATTGGTCAATTATAAAATATAAAGATATTACAAATAAAGAAGACAGACATTATTTTGAAGAATATTTTGAAAGAGAATTATTGCCTTTGATATCACCACAAGTTATTTCTAAAAGACAACCTTTTCCATTTCTTAATAATAGAGAAGAATATGTTGTCGTACGTCTAGAATCCAAAAAAGGAAAACGTAAAATGGGAATTGTTTCTTGTGCAAATGCTATGGATGAAAGATTAGTAGAACTTCCTAGTCAACCAGGTCAGTTTATTTTAGTGGAAGATCTTATTTTACATTTTGTATCACGTATTTTTTCTAAATATACTGTAAAAAGTAAAGCTCTTATTAGAGTAACAAGAAGTGCTGATATTGATGAAGATGATCATTCATTGGATGGTCATGATGATTATCGTGAAATGATGGAAACTTTGATTAAACAAAGAAGAAGATTATCTCCAATGAGATTAGAGATGTCTCCAGGATTAGAAGAATTAGAAGTATTAATGTTAATGAATTTCTTAAATTTAAAGAAAAATCAAGTTTTTGTAAGTAATTCACCATTAGATTTTGGTTTTGTAGGTGAATTAAGAGATCATTTGAAATATATACAACCTCAATTATTTTATAAGAGATTAGAATCTCGTAATAATGCCATGGTTGAAAATAAAGTACCAATGATTAAACAAATCTTAAAAAGAGATATTTTATTAACATATCCCTTTGAATCCATGTCACCATTTTTAAGATTACTAGATGAAGCAAGTCATGATGCAAATGTTGTAAGTATTAAAATGACGTTATATCGTGTTGCTAAAAATTCTAAAATTGTAAAATCTTTAATTAAAGCAGCTGAAAATGGTAAAGAGGTTGTTGTTTTAGTTGAATTACGTGCACGTTTTGATGAAGAAAATAATATTGGTTGGTCAAAACGTTTAGAAGAAGCAGGATGTCGTGTTATTTATGGATTAGATGGACTTAAAGTACATTCTAAATTATGTTTGATTACTTATAAAAATAGTGGAGATATTAATTATATTAGTCAAATTGGAACAGGAAATTATAATGAAAAGACATCAAAATTATATACAGATTTATCTTTAATGACATCTAAGTATGAAATAGGTGAAGAAATCAATGGTGTCTTTAATCATTTATGTTTAGGAGAAACAGAAAATCATACAGATTTATTAATGGTTGCACCTCATTGTATGTTATCTCATATTTTTACTTATATAGATGAACAAATTGCTTTAGCTAAAGAAGGAAAAGAAGCTTATATAGGCTTTAAATGTAATGCAGTAACAAGTAAAAAAATGATTGATAAATTAGTAGAAGCTTCTCAAGCAGGTGTTAAAATTGATTTAATTGTACGAGGTATCTGTTGTATTATTCCAGGTGTAGAAGGGTATACTGAAAATATTAGGGTAATTTCTATTGTAGGAAGATATCTTGAACATTCAAGAATTTATATATTTGGAAAAACAAATCCTCAAGTTTATATTTCTTCAGCGGATTTAATGACTAGAAACTTGGAAAGAAGAGTTGAGGTGGCAGCGCCTGTTTTAGATAGTAAATTGAAACATAAATTACTTATGATGTTTGAATGTATGCTAAATGATAATGTTAAAGCATCACGTTTAGAAAATAATGGTAAATACAAGAAGATAAAAAATAAAAAGGCATTAATGAATAGTCAAGAATACTTTTTTAAAAATGATGTTAAATAGGAGGTTTTTATGAAAATAGGAATTTTAACAAGTGGTGGAGATTGTCAAGCTTTAAATGCAACAATGGCTTCACTTGCAAAAACACTTTATCGTCAAGATAAAGATATTGAATTAATTGGTTTTTTTAAAGGTTATAGAGGATTAATGTATGGGGATTATAAAAAAATGTCACCTACTGATTTTGAGGATATTTTAAATGTTGGTGGGACAATTTTAAAAACTTCACGTTGTCCTTTTAAAAAAATGCGTGTTATTGAAGATGGCTTTGATAAAGTTGAAGCAATGAAAAAAACATATAAGAAATTAAAATTAGATGGATTAGTTGTTTTAGGAGGAAATGGTTCTTTAAAATCAGCAAATATGTTAAGTCAAGAAGGCTTGAATGTTATTGGTTTACCTAAGACGATTGATAATGATACGTGGGGAACAGATTATACTTTTGGATTTCAAAGTGCAGTAGATATTGCAACTCATTATTTAGATGAAATTCAAACAACAGCTAAAAGCCATGATCGTGTTTTTGTTGTAGAAATTATGGGACATCGTGTAGGTCATATTTGTTTAGCTGCTGGTATTGCAAGTCATGCAGATGTGATTTTATTACCAGAAATTCCTTATGATATTAAGGCAGTTGTAAAAAAGATTAAAGAAAATCAAAAGAATGGAAAAAATTATACGATTATTGCCTGTGCTGAAGGAGCTATTAGTGAGGCTGATAGTTTATTATCAAAGAAAAAATATAAAGCAAAAGTTGCTAGTAGAAATGGTATGTCTGTTGCTTATGAAATAGCAACAGAGCTAGGAGAATATATTGATAGTGAAATACGTGTTTCATGTGCTGGACATATTCAACGAGGTGGAAATCCTTGTTCTTATGATCGTTTAATGGCAACACGTTTTGGAATTGCAGGAGCACAATTGATTTTAAATCATGATTATGGAAAATTGATTATACTTGATAAAACTGAAGTAAAAGCAATTCCTTTACAAGAAACAGCAGGAAAGTTAAAGTATGTTGATCCTGCTGGTGAAGTTGTTAAAAATGCTAAATTAATGGGAATTTCATTTGGAGAGTAAGGGGCTGTAACGAATAAATAGTTTTTAAAAATAGTTT
>UQVG01000076.1 GCA_900544435.1 uncultured Erysipelotrichaceae bacterium
AACATGATACGGTTAGAATAACGATCATAACCTAAATTGGATTCTATAACAAGACCAGATTCATATGCTTGCATTCTTGAAAAACCTGATTTTTCAAATGCTTTTAATAAAATATTTTGCTCTGGCGCATAACCTATTTCAAAATAGTCAATAATTTCTTTAGATAAATGTCTTTGATTTAAATAACTATTTGCTTCTAGAGCTAATTTTGTTGTTAAATAGTGTTTATAAATACGATTAGCTTCTTCGTGCATTAAATAGTATGGTTCTAACTCTTGATTAACATGTGTTTTTTCTTCATAAAATGTAAAATCACCTAAATCAACATTTCCCATTTGAGCTACCATTTTGACAGCTTCCATAAAAGAAATTTTCAAGTAATCTTGTAAAAAGGTAAACACGTTTCCACCATGTGAACATACAAAACATCTATAGATTTGTTTTTCAGGTGAAACTGACATTGATGGTCGATTGTCATCATGAAACGGACATCTTGCTAAATAATTACGACCTCTTCTTTCTAAAGGAAGATAATTGCCAATAACATCAACGATATCAACGCTTTGTCTTATTTCATTGATTTTTTCATTTGAAAGTCTTGGCATAGTAATCTCCTTTATTAGAATGTAATTTTATCTTGAATATAATCAACTAATTGATCAATTGGTAAGCGTACTTGTTCCATTGTGTCTCTATCACGAACAGTTACCGCATTATCTTCCATTGTATCAAAATCAACAGTTACACAATATGGTGTTCCAATTGCATCTTGTCTACGATATCTTTTACCAATTTGTCCAGCAACATCAAATTCAACAGAGAAATGTTTAGCAAGTGTTGCATAAACTTCTTCAGCTTTTTCACTTTGTTTTTTAGTAAGTGGTAAAACTGCTACTTTATAAGGAGCAATGGCAGGATGTAATTTCATCACTGTTCTTGTATCTCCATTTTCTAATGTTTCTTCTTGATAACTGTCACAGAAAACAGATAAGAATAAACGATCTGCCCCAACAGATGGTTCAATGACATATGGAATATATTTTTCATTAGTTTGTGGATCTAAATATTCTAAAGATTTTTTAGAATGTTCCATATGACGAGATAAATCATAATCTGTACGATCGGCAATACCCCATAATTCACCCCATCCAAATGGGAAATTATATTCAACATCACATGTTGCTTTAGAATAGAAAGATAATTCTTCTTTTTCATGATCTCTAAATTTTAAGTTTTCTTCTTTTAAACCTAAATCTAATAAGAACTTTTTACAATATGATTTCCAATAATCAAACCATTCTAAATCAGTATCTGGTTTACAGAAAAATTCTAATTCCATTTGTTCAAATTCTCTTGTTCTAAAAATAAAATTACCAGGTGTAATTTCATTTCTAAATGATTTCCCAATTTGACCAATACCAAATGGTACTTTTTTACGAGAAGTTCTTTGAATATTTTTAAAGTTAACAAAGATACCTTGTGCAGTTTCTGGACGTAGATAAACAACTGATTTATCATCTTCAACAACACCCATATGAGTTTCAAACATTAATTTAAATTGTCTAACATCAGTAAAATTGCTTTTCCCACAATTAGGACAAACAATATTATGTTCTTTAATATAAGACATTGTTTGTTCATTTGTCCAACCTTCACTATGTACAGAAGGATCATATGCTTCAATTAATTTATCTGCACGATGTCTTGTTTTACATTCTTTACAATCAATTAAAGGATCTGAGAATCCCCCAACATGTCCAGATGCTTCCCATACCTTTGGATTCATAAAAATAGCTGAATCTAACCCAACATTATATGGAGATTCTTGAATGAATCTTTTCCACCATAAACGTTTAATATTGTTTTTCATTTCAACACCTAATGGTCCAAAATCCCATGTATTTGCTAGTCCATCATAGATTTCTGAACCTTGATATACAAAACCTGTTGATTTTGCATGATTTACTAATTTATCCATATCTTTAGTTGCCATATTTTTCTCCTTTTTTACGATATAAATGAATAAAGACTTGGCTTTCCAAGTCTTCTATCTTCTTTTCGCGTACAAATAAAATACCCTTATAGTGGATATTTGTCAACCAACTATAAGGGTACTATATATAGGTTCTTTCATCTAACCAATGCATAATATCATGATAGACATCTCGATAATTATTATCATGTAAAATATCTTGTCGTTTATTTTCATAAATCTTATATTGAAGATCTTTTAAACCATCTTCTTTTAATATTTCATAAAGTTTTATAGTATCTTTGCCATTCTTTGTAAGATTATCAAAACCTCCTGATAATAAATAAACAGGTAAATATTCAGGAATAAGTTTTAAATGGTCTTCATCACTTGTATACTTTATATATTCTAAAATATCATGATACGCTTGATTTGTATAAACAAAATCGCTTAAAGGATCTTCATTATAAAGAGCAACCTCTTTTTGATTACTCATTTTATAACAGCCATTTAAATTTTTTTGTAAAAATAAGTCAATTGCTTTTTTTATAACACTAGAACGATTCATTTGACCATGTAATAAAATATTTAGATCAACAATCATTTTCATACGATAATAAAAATTATTCTTCATACAAGTTCCTAACATGATCATCCCATTAATATAATCACCATAGACCATCGCATATTTAAGTAATACAAGCGATCCAAAATCAACCCCTATCATAAAATAAGGAAGATCTTCGTATCTTTTAGCAATAATATGTCTCAAACGTTGCATATCTTCAATCAATGTATCAAGCGCATTTCCACTACCAAAATAACCTTGTTCAAAATGATAAAGTGATGTGCCATGACCTGGAAAATCAGGCACAACCACAATAAAACCTTCATGACTCAAATATTCAGCAAATTTTTCATAACGTTCAGAATGTTCGCATAAACCATGATGAAGTTGAATAATTCCTTTATATCTTAAAATCACATTCGGTTGATAAATATCAAACTTAACATGTGTATGTGTTAAAGATGTATATGTTTCTGTAAGTTTCATCATCTATGCCCCCTTTTTGTATAAGGTTGGTTATAGTTTTGCCTTTTTGTACGTGGTTTAATCAAACATTTTTTACCAAAACCAATAAGATCTTTTCTATTAGCTTTAATTAAAGCTTCATAAACAAGATCATAATTTTTTGGATTCTTATATTGAATCAAAGCTCTTTGCATTGCTTTTTCTTTAGGATCTTTAGGAACATATACAGGTGTCATATCACGAGGATCTAATCCTGTATAATACATTGTTGTTGAAAGCGTTCCAGGTGTTGGATAAAAATCTTGAACTTGTTCTGGCTGATGATGAATATCCCTTAAATATTCTGCAAGTTCAATAGCATCTTCTAAACGGCATCCTGGATGAGATGACATTAAATAAGGAACTAAAAATTGTTTTTTATTATATTTTTCATTAATACGATAATATTTATCAACAAATTTTTCATAAAGTCCACGTCTTGGTTTTCCCATTTTATCTAAAGCATGATTACTAATATGTTCAGGTGCTACTTTTAACTGTCCAGAAATATGATGTTGAACAAGTTCTTCAAAGAAATGATCATTTTTATCATACATAAGATAATCATAACGAATTCCAGAACGTACAAAAACTTTTTTTACATTTGGAAGTTGTCTTAGCTTTGTTAGTAATGATAAATAATCTTCATGATCTACTTTTAAATTTTTACATGGTTCTGGCCAAAGGCATTGTTTTGTAGGACAAGCACCTTTTGTTTTTTGTTTATCACAAGCAGTATCTCTAAAGTTAGCTGTTGGTCCTCCAACATCATGAATATATCCTTTAAAATCTGGATCCCAAACCATTTTATTAGCTTCAGCAATAATTGACTCATGACTTCTTGCTTGAATAATTCTTCCTTGATGGAAAGCTAAAGCACAGAAATTACATGATCCAAAACATCCTCTATTAGAAATAAGTGAGAATTTGACTTCGTCAATTGCAGGAACATGTTGATAACTTGGGTGATAATTTCGATTATAATCATAGCCATAAGCTCTATCGAATTCTCTTTGTGTAAGAGGTCTATTAGGTCTATTTTGAACAACATACCATCCTTGGTAAGGTTCAACTAAAATTTTAGCATTATAATGATCTGTATTTAAATATTGTTTTTGGAAAGATTCTGCATATTTTCTTTTTGAAGCTGTAATTTCTTCATAACTAGGAAGCATTATATAATCAGCTTCATTTAAATCATCGATATTTTTTGTTTTATAAACTGTTCCGTCTAAATAAGTTAAATATTTAATATCCAATCCACTATCCAATGCTTCTGCAACTTCAATAATACTATTTTCTCCCATTCCAAACATTAATAAATCTGCATTGGCATCAATAATAATCGATTTTCTAACCTTATCACTCCAATAATCATAGTGTGCTAAACGTCTAAGTGAAGCTTCAATGCCTCCAATTAAAATATTTGCATCTGGAAAAGCTTGTCTTGCCATTTGACTATAAACAATAACAGCTCTATCAGGTCTTTTAAATCCTTCACCACCTGGTGTATAAGAATCTTTATGTCTTCTTTTTTTAGAAACGGTATAATGATTAACCATTGAATCAATATTTCCCGAAGAAATCAAAAAACCAAGTCGAGGTTTACCAAATTGTCTAAACTCATCAACCTTATGCCAATCCGGTTGAGATAAAAAAGCAACCTTAAAGCCATTTGCCTCTAATGTACGACAAATAATGGCTGCTCCAAATGAAGGATGGTCTACATAAGCATCACCACAAATATAGACAAAATCAACTTCTTGCCATCCTCTTTCTTCCATTTCTTTTCTATTCACTGGTAAAAATTGACTCATATACATATACCCTCCCCTTACTTTTGTTTCTATTATAGTCAAAAACTGTATATAAAAAAAGACAAAAGTGTCGACTTTTGTCATATTTTTGAAAGACTTTGAATCATTTTCTTTGTTTTAAATAAAATACCTGTTAATTCATCCACATAATAATCCATAATTTCCATTAAAGAATCTATTGATTCTTGTGAAATTTTAAGTTGATCAATATTATCAATAGAAAATTTATTAATATGACGGAATGCTTTCAAAGTATCCTTATCTAATTGTCTATCATGTACAGATAAACAATCAAGGCAGACAAATCCACCATCTTCTAAACTAATTCCAGCAATATGATCTTTTCTCGAACATCTTACACAGCCATCAACTTGTAATGCCATCCCACATCTTTTTAAAATAAAAGCATTATATAATAGATAAACTAATTGATAGGGATATCCATGATTTAAAGCATCTAATGATTTTTTTAAAGTATCAAATATTTCCAAATCTGGTTGATTATCTTCTTCATTTTTTAAAACAAATTCCATAAAATAACTTGCATAAGCTTCTAATTCTAGATTTTCTTTAATATAACGATAGAAATCAACCGAACTTGCCTTGATCATCGTTGATAAACCATTTCTTGGAATAAACGTAAACTCTGAAAGTGTAAGACTTTGACAAGCAGAAGCATTTTTGCTTTTTAATTTTTTTACACCCCTTGCTATCAAAGTCATTTTCCCATAATCTTTAAAATACACAGTGACTAAAGAATCACTTTCTTTATACGGATGTGTCTTTAAAACAATACCTAAAGAAACAACTTCTTCTTTTTTAATAGTCATCTTCGTTATAACCAAATTCTTTTAAATATTTTTGTTTATTACGCCAGTTATTTTCAACTTTAACAAATAATTCTAAATGAACTGTTGTTTGTAAAAAGCGTTTCATTTCTCTTTGAGCATTTTGGCGGATTTTTTTAATCATACTACCTTGTTTACCGATTAAAATTCCTTTTTGAGATTTACGATCAACCACAATTGTAGCAATTACTTCTACACTGCCATCATCTAATTCTGCCATTCTTTCAACGACAATAGCAACACTATGAGGAACTTCTTCTCTTGTAAAATAAAGTATTTTTTCTCTAATAAATTCAGCCATAACAAATCTTTCAGGATGATCTGTCATTTGATCTTTTGGATAATACATCATTCCTTCATTTAAATATGTTTTAATTGTAGAAATAAGTGTATCAACATTTTGATCTTCTAAAGCTGAAATAGGAATAATTTCTTTAAAATCAAAAAGTTCTTTCCATTCTGTCAACTTCTTGATAACTTCGTCCTTCGAAACAAGATCACATTTATTAAGTAAAAGGAAAACTGGTCCATCAGCTTCTTTTAACCTTTCAATAATAAATCGATCTCCTCTACCAATAGTTTCATTGGCTGGTGCAATAAATAAAACCATATCCACTCCATAAATACTATTTAAAGCTGTTGTATTCATAAAGTTTCCTAAACCATCTTGTGGTTTATGAATACCTGGTGTATCCATAAAAATAATTTGTGCTTCATCATCTGTATAAATACCTTGAATCGTATTACGTGTTGTTTGTGCAACATCAGACATGATTGCAAGCTTTGTTTTTAATATTTGATTTAATAATGTGGATTTTCCAACATTTGGACGTCCTACAATACTGACAAATCCTGATTTAAAACTCATAAACTTTCTCCTATAAATACCATTGGTAATAATTCTCCAATTGTATGTTTTTCTGTTTTTTCTTTATTTGCTAGATAAATGGGCATATTTAAATCAACAAGTTCTGATAAAACTTGTCTACAAGCACCACAAGGTGAAGCAATTGGGCTACAATCAGCCACAATAGCAAGTGCTATGATATCTTCTTTTCGATATCCTTTACAATAAGCTCCAAAAACAGCATTTCTTTCTGCACACATCGTTGAACCATAAGCTGCATTTTCAATATTACATCCTTGAACATATGTCCCATCTTTTAAAGCAACACAAGCTCCTACTTTAAAATGACTATAAGGCGTATATGCATTCTCTCTTGCCTTCCAAGCTAAATCAATTAATTTATTTTGGTCCATATTATTTCCTTTCAATATTTAAAGCATTCAATATTTCTTTTTGTCTTGAAAACATTACTTTTTCATCTTCTTCATTCATATGATCAAATCCTAACAAATGCAACAAACCATGTGTAAATAAGAAACACATTTCTCGATAAAATGAATGTCCATATTCTTCTGCTTGCATTTTAGCATGATCAATTGAAATAAAGATATCTCCTATTTCTCTTGGCATTCCTTCAATATAATATTGCTCATTATCCTCTAAAGCAAAACTAATAACATCGGTACTTCGATCAATTTTACGATATTCTTTATTGATTTCATGAATACGTCTATCATCTACAAAAATAACAGATAATTCTAAATCATCTTGAATATCCAATTGTTTACATGCTTCTTGAATAATTTCTAAATAAATACTTTCATAATCTTCATTAAAATCTTCTACTTCATTAATAAGCGCTAAATCTATTTCCATACTCTTCCTCACTCACTATTTTTCCTGAGTCAATTATAACACAGTCAAACTGGCAGTTCATCATATTTATTTGATGAGAAACAATAATCACAATCATCTTTTGTAAATTTAAATAATTAATCAATAACTGTAATCTTTCTTGATCTATATTACTAAAAGCTTCATCTAAAATTAATACATCTGGTTGACTTAATAAAGCACGAATAATCATTACAAGCTGTCCTTGTCCAGATGACAAAAATCCACCCTGTTCATCAAGTCTTAAATCTAAACCATTTATTAATTCATCCAACTTAAAATAATGTAATAATTCAATCATCTTATCCTCTAAAAAATAGCGATCAAAAATCATATTAGTTCTTAATGATTCTTTATAAAAAACAGGGGTTTTATTTAAATATTTAATATGACTATAATAACTATTTAAATCAATCTCTTGCAGACGATACCCATTAATATAAATTTCTCCTTTAGTTATTTGTAATTGTCCCATAATCAATTTCAAAAGTGTAGATTTGCCACTTCCTGTTTTACCTTTAATAAATAACGAATGGTCAATTTTTAATTGTAGATATTCAAAAAGAGGAGGTGTATAACCATAACTAAAACTTACATGTTTTAATTCAATACTTTTAATCTTTTTGATTTTCTTTTTCTTTTCCATTTTTTCAGGAAGCATTTCTTTATATCTTTCAAAAATAATTTGCAGTTCATCATGCATTGCAATAAACACGGATATTTTCATTAAAGGATCTATCATGTAAGAAAGTAATAAGTAAACAAGCATGACCGTTCCCAAAGATATATGATTTTTCTTATAAATAATAATAGCGTATAAAATTGCAATCATCATCATTGATTGAATAAGGGATTCCAGTTGAATTTGATGTTTATTTATTATTTCATCATGACGATAAATATTCATAAAATATGTGTCATACAAATATCCTAATTTATTTTTCATCATTTTTCTGACTTTAAACTGCAATGTTTGAAAATAATTTTCTTGAAACTCTAATAAACCATCATTTAAAAGTTCTTTTTGTTCCAAAATTTTTTTGTTTTCAGTATGCAACTTCTTACTATAAAGATAAAACATTATAAAAATAATTATCATCATAGATAAAACAATTAAAAATAAATAAAAAT
>UQVG01000077.1 GCA_900544435.1 uncultured Erysipelotrichaceae bacterium
AATCATTCGATTCATTGTATATACAATGATAATACCTACAGGTATCATCACACATGATTTTAAAATTCTTACAAATTGTGATGCAAAGAATGGTATTCCATACATTATTTGTAACCAATATGGTGTTAAAAACATCGTTACTGTTAGTTCAATAGCAACAACTGATAGAATACTTAAATGAAATAAGCGTAAATCTTTTTCTTTGAGTTTATTTTTATAATATCTTATAAAAATAAAAAGAATAATAAGCATTGCTGTAATAATCACAAAGATTGTAAATTTAATTGGTAATGTCACTTGATATGTAGATCCTGAAATATTAACTTCATTGATTTTAAAAACATAAAGACATCCTAGTAATGAAATAATGATCATTACTACTTTTACAATTCTTTCTAATAATCTTTCATTTTTTTCATTTAAATAAATCTTTAATAGACATGGTATTTCCGTTTGTAAAACCGCATTTAAAGTAAATCCTAAAAATGGGAAACCTCCAGCATTTGCTAGAACAAGGCCTAGAAAATCTGTGGCAATAGAAACTATAAAACAATATCCTGGTTGTAATGTTAAACCAGCAACGATCAAAGGTAATACCTCTAATGTAATTTTTAAACTTGGAAATCCAAGAAAAGGTACCATCACAGCTAACCTTTTTAAAATAATAGCTAGAATGACAAATAAAGCCCCCAATGTGATTTGTCGCACATCGCTTTTCATTGGATATTTATAAAAAACAAATATCCCAATCGAAACAATAATAACCCCTAAAATAATTTGAATCATCGTTTGATTGCTACTTAAAAAACCAATTGTTCCTGCTTCGTCCTCTTATAAGTCCACAGGCGTTAATTCCGGTAAGAAACCGTACATATGTTTTTCCCACTTCGTCCTCTTTCTAGTCCATGGGCGTTAATTCCGATATAAAACCGTACATATGCTTTCCCGCTTCGTCCTCTTGCTAGTCCACGGGCGTTAATTCCGATATAAAACCGTACACAATTGCTACTAAAAGTAGACTCCTCCTTCTTTATTATTTGCTATGAATCTTTTGTAATAAGTATTTCCTTACTTCAGAAATAAAATACAATGATCCCGTAATCAAAAATGTTCCTTCTTGTAAATAAATATCGTCTAAAGCTTTTCTAAAATCCGGTTCAATTTTTACCGGATAATCCCCTGCTAATAATTTTGCACTTTGACTACGTGGATGTTTAAATTCACAGACGGTTATATCATACGTCAAATCTAATAATCTTTCAATCATATAGTCCGTATCTTTATCTCTTAATGCTGAAAAGATGATTTTTAAGTTATGTAATTTACGTGCAGAACGATAGAGTTCATCAACACCTTCTCGATTATGAGCCCCATCTAAAATAATCAGTGGCTTTTCACTTATGATTTCAAAACGTCCTGCCCACTTAGCTTCAAATAAACCTTCAACAATTGAAGATTCATTTAATTCAATAAATTGATGTTCCTTTAAATATAATAAAGTTTCTAGTGCTAAAGCACTATTTTCAATTTGATAAAGAGCAGGTGTATTTAAAACAATATTATAATCCTTATATGTATATTTAACATTTTCACCATCTTGTAAATCATGAATACGATCTAAACGAATCAAATGACTATGATGCTTTTCACAAGTATCTCTAAAAATATCAACACATTCTTGTTTATGTTCTCCTGTAATAAAATCAACATGATCTTTAATAATTCCTGCTTTCGCTCTAGCAATATTTTCATAGCTATCACCTAAATAATCCATATGATCTAAACCAATATTGGTATTGACACAAATCATTGGTAAAACAATATTTGTCGCATCTAACTCTCCACCTAAACCAACTTCATAAATGGCATAGTCAACACCTTGATAAATAAAGTAAAGAATTGAAATAAAGACTTCTATTTCAAATAAAGAAATCTCATACTTTAACCAATCATCCACATATCTATTAGCGACATCAACAATAAACTGTTCCTTGATCCATTCATCATTGATACGCACGACATCCAATCTAGAAATAAGCGCTGGAGAAGTAAATGTTCCTACAACATAACCTTGTTTTTTTAAAACTTCTTTCATGTAATTAACAGTAGAACCTTTCCCGTTAGTTCCACAAACATGGATACATTTTAAAGCGTGTTGGATATTATAAAATTCTTGCATATATTTTTTAAAGTTATCTAAACTATAGACACGATCTTTTTGTTGATGAATAAAGTCATAGACTTCTTCATAGTGTTTAAATTGTTTTTTTGTTTTTATTTGTATGATTTTATTTTGATAAATGATATCTTTTAGAGCTATTTTTTTAATGACTGCTATTAATTGTTGTTTAATTTCATCAGTTCCTAAACAAAGTTCTATTTCATTTTTGATAACATCAAAAATAATAACCCCATTGATATTTTGATTTTCATTGATATAAATAATTTTTTGATTTTGTTTTAAATATTCTTTTGTTATTTCTTCTTGATGGATGAATTGTATTAATTCATCCATTCTTTTTTCATTTAATAATTTGATAGACATAATTTCACCCACAAATATTATAAAGGATTAAAAAAAAAGGACAATGTCCTTTTTCTAAAATTTTTCAAATTGTTCAATATCTAATACAAAAACTGTTGCTCCACCAACAAGTACATCTACCATGATCGGAGTAAAGAATTCTCCCATTTCAGTAGGTGGAACAGTAGGTTCTTTTTCTACACGTTTTTTAGAATTTTCTTTAATAATACCTACAGCATGTTCAACTTTATCATCATTTGTTCCAATAAAGAATGTTGTGTTTCCTTTCTTTAAGAATCCACCTGTTGTTGATAATTTTGTAACGAAGTATCCTTCTTCTGTAAGTGCGGCTTGTACTGATGAACTATCATCAGAATTTACGATAGCAATTATTAATTTCATAAGCCATCCCTCCTGTATATCTATATTTTACACCAAATAAAATAATTATTAAAGTTTTTCGCCATGAAGAATTGGTAAAAATTTTCTTTCATAATCATTTAAAACATAAGTATCTGTCATCATTGATAAATAATCAGAAACAATCAATGGATTTGGTGTCTTTTGATAATTTTCTACCATCTTATTTTTAAACTTAACAATATTAGAATCTTGATCATTATTTTCTAATTCCTCTAAATAAACATCAAAAAGTTCTTTGACCATTCTTGAAAGTTTAGCATTTTCTTTTTCAAGAACAGGATGATGATGGACTTTTTCTCCTAAAAAGGAAAGTAGAGATGATAATGCTTCGAAGACCTCATGAGAAAAACGTAAATATGGTTTTTGATAACTATGGATCATCAAGTCACCAATCAATTTATTCATAATTGATTTATTATTATCTCCTAATACTTTTACTACATTTTCAGGAAGATCTTTCTTTTGTAAAATACCTACACTCATAGCATCTTCAATATCTTTTCCAATATAAGAAATTACATCTGAAATACGAACCACACATCCTTCTAAAGTCATTGGTTTTAACTCAAGACTGGCATTTTCTTTATGCCAACAGTCATGATACTCTTGTAAGAATTGTTCTTTTGTTTTTTTACGATCTGGTTCATATTTTTTAGAAAGCATTTCACCATTATGACACAAAATAGCATCTAAGACTTGTAAAGAAACATTATAGCCTTTCCCATTTCTTTCTAAATAAAGAATATTTCTTACACTATTAGCATTATGACAAAAATATCCAAAACCTTTTTCTTGGAGTTTTTCATTCAATGCTCTTTCTCCTACATGACCATAAGGAGCATGTCCTAAATCATGTCCTAAAGCAGCCGCTTCAATTAAATCTAAATTTAAATTCAAACCTTTTCCTATTTGTCTAGCAATACGTGAAACCCATTGAACATGGATTGAACGTTTAGAAATATGTGCACTTTGAAAAAATGAAAGAGCCTGTGTTTTATCGGTGTAACGTTGATAAGATTTACAATATAAAATACGATCAATATCTTCTTCAAAAGGCCAGCGAATATCAAACTCTTCATGTTCACTTTCTTCTTTTCTTAATTTTTGACATTCACTTGTTTTACAAGCATAAGGAGAAAGTGTACGATCATATTCTTTTGTTCTTTTAATTGTATTTTTAATAATTTTTTCTTCTTCTTTCATACTTATCACCTTTACCATTATATACTTTTTTCAAAAGAGATGCTCCAACAATGTTTTAAAAGCAATTAAAATCAAAACAATTCCCCCAAAAATAAGAGCCTTATTTTGAAACTTATTGTTTAAATAACGTCCAATTTGTAAAGCAAGCAAACATAATAGAAAAGTAATAATTCCTATAATCAATAAAGCTTGATAAATAGATACTTCTAAAAAAGCAAAAGTCATACCAATAGCAAAAGCATCAATACTTGTTGCAAAAGCAAGAATTGTTAAATCTAATAATTGAAAATTATATTGACTTTCTTCTTCATTAAATGCATCTTTTAACATGTTGATTCCAACAATCATTAAAAAGATAAAAGCAATATAATGATCATAAGCTTGTATCTTTTTTGAAAAAACACATCCTAGATGATACCCTAAAAAAGGCATCAATGCTTGAAAAAAGCCAAAATAAAAAGCAATGAAGCTTTGTTTCTTGATGTTTCCCTTTGGCATAGAAATACCATACATCATCGAAACAGTAAAAGCATCCATCGCTAATGAAATTGAAATAACAACAAGTTCAAATAATGACACATTATCTCTCTCCTTTGAGTAATACCTCACTACATTTCAAACCATCAATTGCACTTGACATAATACCTCCAGCATATCCAGCACCTTCGCCAATTGGATAAATACCTTTAATATTACTTTCCATATTTTCATCTCGATAAAAACGGATTGGTGCAGAACTTCTTGATTCAACACCAAGTAATGTGGCATTACTTGTAAATCCATTAATCTTATTATTCATTAAAAGAAGTCCTTCTTTTAAATTTATATTCAATGTTTCAGGAAGTAATGCATTGAGATTAGCATTTTTAACTCTTTTTAAACTTGTTTCAATATTTCCATAACTTTCTTTATTTTCTAAATAATCTTCTACTTTTTGAACAGGAACAGAATAATCACTTCCTCCAAGTTCAAAAGCTTTTTCTTCTAATTTTCTTTGGAAATACATACCTGCAAGAGGATGTGAACTACCAAAATCATCAGGAGTCACATTGACTAAAATAGCACTATTGGCGTATTTATTATCACGTTTATAATTAGACATACCATTAACAACCAGTCTCTTTTCTTCACTGGCTGCATTCATGACATAACCACCAGGACACATACAGAAAGTATAAACTCCTCTTTTTTGACTCGTATGCACAGCTAATTTATAATCAGCTGCTTTTAATGCAGGATGATCATAGAATTTTCCATATTGGCTTTTATTAATAAATTCTTGACTATGTTCAATACGCATTCCCACTGCAAAAGCTTTTTGAGAGATTTCTAATTGTTTTTGATAAAGCATTTCATATGTCTTTCTAGCACTATGACCAATAGCCAATACCAGTTGATCTACTTTTTCCTTATATGTTCCTTCATTATTTTCTAAAACAACTTCTTTTAATTGATTATCTTCAATAATAATATCTACCAATTTTGTTTCAAAACGAACATCTCCACATTTTTCAATATCTTTTCTGATATTTTTAACTACATCAATTAAAACATCTGTTCCTAAATGTGGTTTATTTAAGTAAAGAATATCTTCACTTGCACCATGTTCATAAAAAGTATTCAATACAAATTGTTTACGATAATCCTTAATACCTGTCGTCAACTTTCCATCAGAGAACGTTCCTGCGCCTCCTTCTCCAAATTGAACATTACTTTGAGTATTTAACTTACCTGTTTCTAAATAAGTATCGATATCTTTTTTTCTTTCATCAACACATTTACCTTGTTCAATCAAGATTACCTTTTGCCCACTACGTGCTAAATTATACGCACAGAATAATCCTGCTGGTCCACTTCCAACAACCATGATTGTTTGATTATTTGGTGTTAACCTATCATAATGATATTCTTTAACTTTACTTACTTGTTTACTATGTGTTTTTAATAATTGATCTTCATTTGCATATTCAAAAGTAAAGCCCATATTAAAATGTACTTTATTCTTTCTTCTTGCATCCACTGCCTTTTTAGCAATCTTTACATTCTTTACTTGTGATTTTCTTATATTTAATGTATTCGCAATAACTTTAGCATAATCATTTTCATCTAAAGAAACTGCAATATTACTTACTTTTAACATACCTTCTCCTATCTCTTTATTTTCCAATATCCTTTTTTGTTATTTCCAACTCTTTCTATAATTCCTTGATTCTTAAGTTTTTTTATAGAATTAGAGACTGTAGTTCTGCTTATACCTAATAGTTTTGATAGTTCTGTAACTGAATATCCTGGATCAATATACAATTGTTCCAATATTCCTTTCATACTACTATTCAACCTATCGTTCAATCTATCGTTCAACCTATCGTTCAATCTATCGTTCAACCTATCGTTCACCTTTGAAAAGTTATCAATCACCAATCTTTGAGGTGCATCAAATTCAATCATAATATCCGTAGGATTAATATAATATTTTGGCATTGGTAAATCATTTTCTATACATGAATCAAATATTTTTTCTATGCCTCTTCCCCATGACTCAATATGTCCTGCTAAATAGAAAACATGCGCAATATTAGGATTATAGGGCTTAGAACCATGTTTTTGATAAAGAGTTTCTTCTGTCCAATGATCTGGAAGTTTTCCAACATTTGTAATATAGAGCTTATCTTTATAAACACTTATTTGTATTGGTACACCAGATTCATATTGTTTATGAACAATAGCATTTAATATAGCTTCTCTCATACTTGCTTCACTTACAAAATATTCTTCAACTCTTTGAAGTCCATCATATGAAATCTTAGCTTTCATATATTTAAAGAAAATAAGTTCTATAACTTTATCAATTTGTTCAAAAAGTGATCCTCTTACTTCATCTTGATAAATTAAATCAGCATCTGTTTCAAAAAATCCTACTTTTATAAAAGCACCTGTAAAATATCTCTCTGGATCCTTTGAAAACAAAAGTAACGCTGCATTTGTAAGATAACCATTACTTATTAAATGAAGTTTATCTAATAATGTTTCTGTATCTTCTTCTAAAATCGTATCATCTATTCTTTTTTTACGTATTGCGAGTTCTTTGAATTTTTGAATCGCATTTTGATCTAAATCTTCTATTTTTACTAATGGATGTGGAACATTGTCCCACGTTGCTCCTCTTTTACGTAAAATAAAGCTTTCTAGTTCAACACCTGTCAATTTTTGTGTTGTACTCCCACTTCTATAATAGTAATTTCCTTTACAAGATATAGCAATAGGATAAGCTGGAACATCAATTTCAATATATTCCAAATTATTTTCTTTACATAAATTAACATCTACTACGATTCCCATTGCATCTCGTATTTTACTAGGTAAAGATTCTAATAATTTTCTAGCATCTTTAATACCTACAACTTTGCCGTTATCATCTACACCTATAAGAAATTTACCACCTTGTGCATTTGCAAATCCACATACGCCTACTAAATATTCATCTTTCCAAACTACTTTCCATTCAATATTATGCTTTTCTTTATTTTCCATAGCGAGCTCCTTATTATTTGGTAAATATAGTTTTTCCACTTATATATGCATTATAACATTTCTATATAACTCATGATTAATTTCCATTTATAGCATTTGCCACATGTACACCACTTGCAAAAGCGAAATGTAAATTATAACCTCCACAATCACCATCAACATCCAAAGCTTCTCCACAAACATAAATACCTGGATATTTCTTAAGTTGTAAATTTTCATCTACTTCTTTTAAAGAAACACCACCATGACAAACTTGTGCTTTTTCAATTGACATTGTATCGATGATTTTGAATTCTAAACAATGAGGATCAATATTTTTATCTTTAAAAACCTGAACGATTTTTTCATGAAAAAATCCTTCTAAACCATAATATTGAAATTCTTCTTTTTCAATATCAGGCAATAAATTTAAAACAAGTTTTGGGTTTTTTAAATGCTCTAAATATCTTGATAATTGCATAATACAAATACCTGATAGACCATAATCTGTAAACATGATTTCTCCTGTTTGTTTTTCAATCAATTGATTTTGATCATAAAGCATTGCAATTCCTTTTACTCTTTGTCCTTTTAAAGCTTTAAAAACTGGTTTTGTTTTTACTTGAACAAGACTTGGTGTAAAAGGAATCATGGAAATGTTCATTTTTTCTAACATTTTTAAATTATTTTGTCCTGATAAATGACTGGCTGGTGATCCTGTCGCAATGACTATTTTATCTGCTTGATAATGACCATTTGTCGTAATAATTTCATAAGTGTTAGCTTTTTTTATTGCTAGAACTTCACAATTATCGATATACGATACATTATTCATGTTTTTCATTAAAGCATTTTTAACAGATAAACTTGAAAGTGAATATGGATAAACAAGATTCTT
>UQVG01000078.1 GCA_900544435.1 uncultured Erysipelotrichaceae bacterium
CTTCTTCCCTTTCAATAGAAGCACCTGCTTCTTTTATCAAAGAAATTTCTCAATTAAAAAAACAAAACAATAAATATATTTTAACAATCAACATTAATAAAAAAATATTAGACACTTCAGAATTAAGTCATTATAAAAATACATTAAAACTTTTAAATTCAAGTAATGCCACTTGTAACTTTAAAATTACTATGCCTGGTACTATTATTTCTAGTAATATAGGTAAATATCAACAAAATGTTGTGACTATAAATCTTTTCGAGATTTTTATTGAAGGAAATGATTTATCTTTTCGTGTAATTTCTAAAAAAGAAAATCAACAGCTTTTGCTTTATTTTATTGTTCTCATTATTCTTGCTATTGTGATCTTAACACTTATTTTCATCAAAAAAAGACAAAAAGAATAAGAGATTGCTTTTATTTGACAAAGGTATTTGATAGAATAAAGGCGTTAAAGGAGACAGAAGAATATGAAAAGAAACTGTATTATTGGACAATCTGGAGGACCCACAATCGCAATTAATGCTAGTCTTGCTGGGATTATTCATCGTGCTAAAGCATCTCAAGAATTTGATAATGTTTATGGGATGATCAATGGTATCAAAGGTCTATTGGAAGGTAGATATATGGATTTATTAGAAGAATTTGATGATGGTGATAAAATCAACGCTTTAAAACAAACACCTGCCATGTATTTAGGTTCTTGCCGTTATAAATTACCTACTTTTCAAGATGATGAAGATACTTATGTTAAATTATTTAGAATTTTAAAAGAATTAGAAATCACTGACTTTTTCTATATTGGTGGTAATGATTCAATGGATACCGTTATGAAATTAGATAACTACGCTAAATATATCAATAGTGATATTCATTTTATCGGTATTCCTAAAACAATTGATAACGACTTAATGGGAACAGATCATACACCAGGATTTGGTTCTGCCGCTAAATATGTTGCAGCTTCAATCTTAGAAGTTGTGCATGATAGTTTAATTTATCAATTACAATCAGTGACAATCATTGAAATCATGGGAAGAAATGCAGGATGGTTAACAGCTGCTGCAGCTCTTGCAAGAAATGAATATAATGTTGCACCTGATCTTATTTATTTACCAGAAGTTGTTTTTGATAAAGATAAATTTTTAGCTGATATTCATGAAGTAATGAAAAGAAAAAGATGCGTTGTTATTGCTGTATCTGAAGGAATTAGAGATCAAAACGGTCATTTCTTAGATGATGATAGTAAATACGCTAAAAAAGATGCATTTGGACATGTTTTACATTCAGGAACAGGAAAGTTACTTGAATCTTTAGTATTTAAAGAATTTGGATGTAAAGTAAGAAGTATTGAATTAAATGTATTACAAAGATGTGCTATGCATATTGCTAGTAAAACTGATTTAAATGAATCATTTGTAATTGGTTCTAAAGCTGTTGATAAGGCTTTAGAAAATGTTTCAGGGCATGTAATGGGATTCAAACGTGTATCTAACCATCCTTATGAAATTGATTATATTTCTACTAATGTAAGAGAAGTAGCTAACTATGAACAAAAGATTCCTGTAGAATGGATCAACAAAGAAGGTAATGATATTACTCCAGAACTTTATGAATATTTATATCCACTTATTCAAGGAGAAGTTCATGTCACATATAAAGATGGTATTCCATCATATTATAGTTGTAAACATTTAGAAAAATAAAAGAAAGAAGGAAATGTATTTTCCTTCTTTTTAATGTTTTGCTTTAATATAATAATAACCAAAAATTGTTAAAACAATCGTCAAGGCAATAATAGAAATTGTAATCAATGGCGAAAAGTTAATTGTTTGTATCAAATTCATCATACACCTCCACTAAAGATCAATCGTAAGTGTCACTGGACAATGATCACTTCCCATAATTGATGTTTCAATTGTAGCGTCTATAATTTTATCTTTCAAACACTCACTAACAATAAAATAGTCAATACGCCAACCCGCGTTCTTTTCTCTTGCTTTAAAGCGATAAGACCACCAAGAATAAACTCCTTCTTTTAACGGATAAAGATAACGATACGTATCAATAAAACCATGACTTAATAATTGTGTCATCTTTGCTCTTTCTTCATCTGAAAAACCTGCATTTTTATGATTTGATTGAGGATTTTTTAAATCAATCTCTTGATGAGCAACATTTAAATCTCCACATAAAATAAGTGGCTTATCCAAACTTTCAAGATATGCTAAAAAATCATCTTCCCATTTCATTCGATAAGATAAACGTTTTAATTCATTTTGACTATTAGGAGTGTAACAAGTAATCACATAATAATCTTCAAATTCTAATGTAATCAATCTACCTTCTTGATCATGTTCTTCTTTATTCATTCCATAAAAAACATTTAATGGTTTCTTCTTAGTATAAATAAGTGTTCCACTATAACCTTTTTTTACCGCACTATTTAAATAAAAATCATAACCTTCAATTGTTAAATCAGCTTGTCCACTTTGCATTTTTGTTTCTTGAACACAAAAAATATCAGCATCTAATTGATGAAAACTATCTAAAAAACCTTTTTGTAAACATGCTCTTATTCCATTTACATTCCAACTTACTAATTTCATAGTTACCTCTTTCTCCAATATATTCTATTATATAACATCTCATTCATGATTTAAACGTCTATTTTTAATAAATATGGATATACTAAATTAGGTGAACATAATGAAAAAAAGAACATTTATAATAAATCTTATTATTCCATTACTTGTAGGTGGATTAAGTGCTTGGTTAACACGTCAACAAATGGAAACATATATGCATCTAAATAAACCTTTATTATCCCCTCCAGGATGGTTATTTCCAATTGTTTGGACTTTTCTTTATATTTTGATGGGTATCTCTAGTTATATGATTTATATAAGCCAGGATGATCGTCGAGAAAATGCTTTAATTATTTATACCTTTCAATTATTTATTAATTTTTGTTGGCCTCTTTTCTTCTTTAATCTTCATAATTATTTTATAGCTTTAATGATTTTACTTGTTTTGATAGTTACTGTTATTTATATGATGATTCTTTTTAAACAAATTAATAAAACAAGTTTTTATTTAAATATTCCTTATATTATTTGGCTATTTTTTGCTTTATATTTAAATTTTATGATTTTTATAAACAACTAAAGTAATAAAGAGTTTCTTCCATCGCTCTTGTTTTTAAACGATAATATGTACTTCGAGAATAATAATACACCCACCAATCTTTTCTTTCTTTTTCTATAAACTCTTTTTCAATAATCAATCTACTATCCTTTGATAAACAATCTAAAATAAATTCAAATGTTGAAATTACTTTTTCTAAATCTTCTTTCAACATTAAATCATCATTCAATCGACTTCCTTTATCTTGATAATACAATTTCTTTTCTTTAACAGTATCATATTGAATTGATGGATAAAAACTTTTCTCTTTTAAAAATTTAAGTTGCAAAAGAGCTCTATGATACTTTTTAAACAAATCTTCCAATACATCTTGCTTTTCTTTAAATGTTAATGCTTTCATAAAAAACCTCCTATGTTTATATATGACAATAGGAGGCCTTTTTTCTTTTAAATTATGAAATTTTCTTTAATTTCTTCAATTTCTTCATCATCAAAACCAATATTTAATAAATATCCTTTAGTACTACCATAAGTTTCTCTTAAATAAGCAATAAACTTCATCATCACTCTTGGATCAGAACCTAAGAATTTTTCATCTTCCTGTGGCATCATTTCTTCTAATTGTTTAATCATAGCCATATTATTTTCATAAGATTCTGAATAATCTTTAACAATATCATACTCATGACATCCAGCTAAATCTAACAGCATACAAGCGATAACACCTGTTCTATCTTTACCAGCTGAACAATTAAATAATGTACAATCATAAGGATGATTTAAAAAGATATTAAACACTTTTTTAAACTGTTTTTTATTGGCTTCAATCATAAAAATATAAAAACCACTTAAATCTTGATAATCTTTAATATCATCAGGTAAAACCGATAAGTTTTCATTTTGTAAAAGATCAATATGATAATATTCAATATCTTTATAATCTTTTAAACTATGTGGTTGATGAATAAGTTCATAATCACTTCTTAAATCAATTACTGTACGAATTCCATATTGATAAAATTGTTCTTTTAACTCATCACTTATACCACTAGGACACGTACTTCTTACATATTTATGAGATTTAGTATAATACCCTTCTTGAGTCTCATATCCTCCTAAATCTCTTACATTTGTCATTTTTCCTATGTGAAGTAATCTTTCTTCACGAGATAATTGCATCATCTTTTCTTTCCTCACTAATCTTCAAATGGTCTTATTCTAAGTGTTACTCCAATATTTTGAGCAATTTGTTTACAAATTTCTACATCTTTTTCAGGAATTGTTGTATCAACAATTGTTAAAACAACATGAGGTACATAAGATTTACATTTTTTAGCAAAATCTAATAATTCATCAAAAGACTCAATACCATATTGGCTTCTTGTAAGTTTTAAATAATCTTCTTTATTACTTGTATTTAAACTAATTGAAACAGTATCTAATAACCCCTTAAATTCTGGTGTAATATCTCTTTTATTATATAAAGAAGATAAACCATTTGTATTTACTCTTGTAGGTAAATCAGGTCTTCTTTCTTTTAAATATTTAGCAACTTTCATTAAATCATCATGTCTAATAAGTGGTTCTCCAAAACCACAAAAAACAACTTCTTTAAAATCATTTAAATCATATTTTTCAAATTCTTGAATAATTTCTTCAACAGTTGGTTCTTTTTTTAACCATAAAGAATTATTTTCAATCATTTCTTTAGTTTGTCTTAAACAAAATGTACATGAACATGTACAACGATTTGTTGAATTTACATAACATGTAATTCCTTTAGTACTTTCTAAATGAGCAATATCAATATAACTATTTTTATATAATGTATATAAAATCATTTTATTAATCCTCCAATTCTTTTAATAATGGCTCAAAACATAATCCCATATGAGGATGAGCATCAATATCTACTGAATGTTGAATACATTTAGAAGCAAAATCTGTTGATTTTTTTACAGCTTCTAAAAAACTCTTTCCTTTTAAATAACTTCCAGCAATTACCGCAGAAATAACATCTCCTGTACCACTACGATCTTCACCAATACGTTTAACATATATTTTTTCAATTTGACCATGATCATAAACAAAGTTCAAGATTTGCTGACCAATAGAAATTCCTGTTACAACAATACTTTGTGGACCCATCTTGCTTAATTTTTCACACATGCGCGTAAGTTCTTGTTCATTGTCTGTTTCATGATATTCTTCATCTATTAATGCACATAGCTCTGTTAAATTAGGTGTTACAATTGTAGCATAAGGCATTAAATCTCTCATTTTTTCTTGCATTTCTGGTGTATATGTTGGATATAACTTTCCATGATCACCCATGACAGGATCTACTAAAATAAAGTTTTGTGATGTTTTAAAATCTTTAAAAAATTCTTTAACAATTTCTATTTGTTTAGCTGATCCTAAAAAACCACTACAAATACCATCAAAATCAATATGCATTTTCTTATATGTTTCAATATAATCATTCATCTTTGATGTATAGTCATCAAAAAAGAAATCTTTATGATACGTATTAATGGATAAAATAGCAGTTGGTACAAACGCTGTTTCAATTCCCATTGCAGATATAATTGGTAATTGACAAGCTACTGAACATCTTGATAATCCTGTTACATCATTTACTAATACAATTCTCTTTTCTCTCATCTTTAAAACCTCTTTCATGTATTTTAGCACAATCATGTCTTATTGAGTATCTTTTTTTCATAATTCATATTTGTTATAATGATGATTGAGGTGAAAATAAATGAAAAAAATACTAAAAGTTCTTTTAGTTTTAATGACTGTTGTTTCTATTGCTGGATGTTCTTCTAAAACAACAGAAAAAACAACTAAAAGAACAAAGACATTATCTGGAAACTATCAAGTTGAAATTAAAGTTAAAGATTATGGAACAATTTATGCTGAAATTGATGCTGATACTGCTCCTATTACTGTAACAAACTTTGTTAAATTAAGTAAAGAAAAGTTTTATGATGGTTTAACTTTCCATCGTATTATTGATGGTTTCATGATTCAAGGTGGTGATCCTAAAGGAGATGGAACTGGTGGAAGTAAAGAAACAATTAAGGGAGAATTTTCAGATAATGGAGTAAAGAATCCTTTAAGTCATACACGTGGAGCTCTTTCTATGGCAAGAAGTCAAGATAACGATAGTGCTTCTTCACAATTCTTTATTGTTCAAAGTGACTCTACTTATTTAGATGGTCAATATGCTGTCTTTGGCTACGTTTATGAAGGAATGGATATTGTTGATCAAATTTGTAAAGATGTAAAAGTAGAAGATAATAATGGAACTGTTAAAAAGGAAAACCAACCTGTTATTGAATCTATTCGTTGTAAAAAAATGGCTAATCAAAAAATATAATTAAAAAGAAGCTCAGGCTTCTTTTTTTAATATCTTTTTTAATAATAGAACAGTAATAATAAATGCCGATAAATCCGCAACAGGAACAGCCATAAAAATACCATCTAAACCTATAATTGATGAAAAAATTATAATACAAGGAATTAAAATAATAATTTGTCTTAATAAATTTAAAACACTTGAAATCTTTATTTTACCAACTGCCTGAAAATAGTTTGCACACATTACTTGTGCCCCAATAACAGGTAAACACATAAACCAAATATGTAAAGCATGGCTACATAATTTTACAACATCTGCTTCATTATTAAACATATAAACAATACTTTTCGTAAAAAACTGTACTGCAATAAAACCAATCATAGCAATTACTGTCGCACCTATAATTGCATATTTTAAGGTTTCTTTAACACGATCCATTTTTAAAGCACCATAATTATATGAAATCAAAGGTTGTTGACCTTGCATTAAACCAGTAATCGGCATCAAAATAAGTGTTTGAATACTTGTAACAATCCCAATTGCACTTAACGCTAAATCACCACCATATTTAACAAGTGAAGCATTTAAAATAATATTTAAAACACTATTAGATATTTGCATTAAAAATGCTGGTATTCCTGTTTGAATAATTTGTTTTGAAATATTCAATTTTAATTTCAACAAAGAAATATTTAAAGGTATTAAAGTTCTCTTTCCAAATAAAAATGCCAATTGCCATAAAGCACTTAAAAGTTGTCCTCCAATAGTTGCAAGTGCTGCTCCTTGCATTCCCATATGAAAAAGACAAATTAAAATATAATCAAATAAAATATTAAAACCTGCTCCTATCAATTGAGAAATCATTGCATTCTTAGGATTACCTTGAGCTCTAGAAAAATTATTTCCTGCCATTGCAATACATTGAAAAACAGCTCCATACAAAATAATACTTAAATAACTTTCAGCATAAGGTAAAACCGTTTTAGAAGCACCCAACAAACGTAACATTGGTGCTAAAAAGAGATTTCCTAAAATCATAAAAATAAGCCCTAGTATAATTGTTAAAGTTAAACCATTTCCCATATACTTTCCAGCTTCTTCTTTTTTACCTTGTCCTAAAGCAATAGAAAAACGTGTTGCTCCACCCATTCCAATCATTAAAGAAATAGCCATTAAAACAAGGGTTACTGGATAACAAATACTAATACCAGCTAAACCAATCGATCCTAATTCTGGAGCATTTCCAATAAACATACGATCGACAATATTATAAATTGCATTAACAAGCATCCCTATAATTGCAGGAATTGAAAATTCTACTAATAAAGGTAATATTTTTTTAGTTCCCATTTTATCATCATTTTTCATAGGTATCCTCCAAATTCATTTTCATCTTTAATAACAATTCTTCTAAAAGAAGTTGTTGATTTTGATCAATATCTTTTAACATAACTTCGGTTGTTTCTTTAATAACATTTTTAATTTGAGGATAAAGCATTTTTCCATTAGAAGTTAATGAAAGAATATGATTTCTTTTATCTTCTTGAGAAGTTTCTTTGATAATCAATTGCTTATCCTCTAAAGTTTTTAATATTCTTGTAACTGCACTTTTATCAATTTGTAATCTTTTATTTAAATCTTCTTGTTTGATATTATTTTCTTCATAAATAATTTTTAAGGCTATTGCCTGTCCATGAGATAGACCTATCTCTTTAAGTTGAACATTCATGTAACTATTTTTTTGATTATGAAGAATGGAAATTAAACGTGATAAATTCATAGCTTCCTCCTATAGTTGACACATCAACTTTATCTCATCTTAATTGATATGTCAACTATAGTTATAAAATAATAGAATTTTCTCATGCTGTAGTAATCATTAAAACATGAAAAGTTCATTCTTCTTTTAAATTTCAAAAAAAGCC